>JBKJMK010000188.1:0-6833 GCA_046596005.1 Usitatibacteraceae bacterium
CGAACCACGATACGTTCCCCAAATTCTAATATTTCGCCGTTTCGGAACAACATAGCGACTCGTCGATTTACCAAATGAGTGCCAGAGGGTCTCGGTCGGCAGGGATTTCACAAACCGGCTGCGGCGGATGTCCCGCCTTCATCGACTCTGCACCTGTACCAAAGACAGCGTAACGACCTCAAACCTAAAAGAGCATTGCGATGAACATTCACGATATCATGAGCCGGAATATACAGGTCGCCTGTCTCAACGCTTCGGTAAGCGAAGCTGCGCAACTTATGGCAGATACCGACCTCGGCTTTCTTCCGATAGTAGACGCCGACAAGCTTGTCGGCGTAATCACTGACCGGGATATCGTTACAAGGGCGGTGGCAGGCGGTCTTGCAAGTCGATGCCATGTTAGTGACATAATGACTTCGCCAGTCGAAACGTGCACGGAAGATGATACTGTCGAAACCGTCGTCCTAAAAATGGGCGATCAGCAACTCAGGCGGATGCCTGTCGTCGATGCCGGTGGGAACATTGTGGGCGTGGTCGCGTTGGCCGACTTAGCGCGACGCGAACACGCCAATGTCGCGGCCGCAGTTTTGAAAAAAGTGACCCAACAAGCTGGAGAGCACAATCAGCGGGCGTTTCACCATACCGCCTTCGGCAATTGAAAATCACGGGCTGAACCACGCGTCAGTCCGCCAAGAGCATAAGGTCCCACTTTATTTCCGTATGCCGTCACGGCAATTGGCGACCGCGGTGGCCGATACGGCATCGATAAGGGCTTTCGCCAAAATGACAATAACCGCCTCGATCCCGATTTTGACACCTAAATGTCGGCGTTTGATGTCGCGACGATCGGCCGAATTGCGAACCGCGGTTGACTTCTAACCAACGTGTTGATCGCAACCAGACCAGTCGCTATTGCTGTCGTCGCCGGCGGCTCCGAAACGCTTGGCGCACCGCCTGATGCTACGCCGAAGCAGAGCCGGTTATCAGAGCATTATCGATTGGACGAGGACCGCAGGTCGGGCATCCCGTTCGGGGTCCGCTTGGCCTCGAGCTGCCTAATCAATGCTTGCATCTCGCCAATCTCGCGTACCTGCGCTTCGATGATGCCATCGGCCAGCTTGCGCACCTCGGGATCCTTGATGTGCGCTCGCTTGCTGGTCATGATTGCAATTGAGTGGTGAGGGATCATTGCCTTCATATAAGAAATGTCATCAACGGTTTCCTGGCTCCGCACGAGCCACAGAGCGAGCGCAAATACGACGGCACTCCCGGCGAGGATGAAGATATTTGCGCGCCTGTTCTTGTACATACCCCACATGAAGCCGAGCATGATGACCGTCATGACTGCGCCCATGTACAAAGCCATCCACATCCGGGTCTGACTGAACTCGACATGGTCAAGAGCGTAGGTGTTCAGATACATCAGTCCGAACATCATAATGGTCGAGGTAGCGGTCATCGCGGCGAACCGGCCATATCCCATATTCATGCTATCGTGATTGTCGTTCAAGGCTCGTCTCCTGCGTATGGCCGATACCGGCCTTTTCTTTGTACATGTCGCAGAATGCGACCTGCCTATGGTCATCATAGCCGATAACGACATCTTTAAACGGGCCGTGGCACTGGCCTCACAAGTCGGCGCCACTTCCTTGAATATACAACGTCGCAGTAGAAACGTGCGGGCCGAGTGAAACGATTGAAACTGTCTTCGCGCTGGCCCAATTCGCGAGAGAAACAGACCAATCTCGGGATTGCAGTTCAAGATTGAGTTGTTCAGCAATCGCGCGAGCACAAAGAGCGTGCGTTTAAAGTAATGTGGGAAAAAGAGTTTCAACTAGGTCGCAGCGTATCCAATTAAACACTTCATATTTGTGTTGAACGGTGGAAAGCTTTCATAGTTCCCCACGACCCAAGCTTAGGGGTAGCATGTTCCAATGTTGACGTCTGAAATGCGGCCGCCTTGATAGAGTTTGCACCCCATAACGGTTGACTACCCACAACGCCTGTAAGTTTCTCAAACATCGTCATTCGACCCGGCTGGTAACCCTGCCCCGCTTGCAGGGTGTTGCTGGCTATAATGGAACTGGCATTCCGGCGCGTTGAATTTCTGAACAAGCACGGAAACGCTGAGATCGGTACCTTCGCGCTACGTGCTATCGCATGCTCCTCAGGAGAAAAACTATGAACAAGCGCCAAACCAGTCACTCTGACGATGGGTTGATCGACAAGGCAGGTGAACTGCCGACCCCCGGTCAGGGAAGCAGATCAGGGGGCAAATTGGCCCAAAAAGTGGGAACGCGCGCAGAACTGCACGCGGCTTTGGGTGAGGAACCTTCGGTCGAGCGCGTGACGGGGAATGACGACCCCGATGCATATGCTGCGAAAGGCCCGAAAACAAGCGCCCAATACGCCAAGCCGAAGTAGGGCTCAACGGCAATAACGTCGCTGATCAACTTTTCGCGGATCGCCCACTCCGCCAGTATGTAACGCCGATATCGCGCAGTTCTTGTAAAGAATGAGAGCGACGCGATAGCTGGGCTACATTCCAAATGCGCCTGAGGGTAGGCATTGCAACTCCGCTGCGCGACAAGGCGCTTAGATTACACTATAGCGTAGAGATGCCGCTGTGTTTGCGAAACCCGGAACTCATGGTGCGATATCAAGCGTGTCGCTGCGTGCACGCGAGCGCGAAACATTGTCGAAGCCAAGCGCCTTTGCAATCGGTGCGTTCCAGCCATAAGGATCGGTGCGAAAGGCTACATCGCCGCTGTTTTCTACAAAGACATTGTTGTAGAGCAATCTCACCGGGATTTGCTGCGGCAAAGCAATGAACTGCATGCCGTTTGTGGCCCTCGCCCTCCGCCACTTGTCAGCGACGCCTCCATCTTCAGCGATCATCTGCGCAAAGCTGAGCGCGTCCTCGACACGGACGCAGCCATGGCTAAGCTGCCGCTGGCTGCGATCAAACAATGCAGGTGCCGAAGTGTCGTGTAGGTAGATCGCCTGATCGTTAATCATGTCAAATTTGACAAGCCCGAGCGCGTTTTTCGGCCCGGATTTCTGCACGATCCAACCGTTCCTGCGAAACATGTTGTGCCGCCGCAGATAATTGGTGCTCACTCCTGCCATTTCGCCACGCTGGATAGACTTCGGGATCGTCCAGGTCGGATTTGCTACTAGGCGGAAGATTGGCGCCTGCAATTGAGGTGTTTCCGTGCCAGGCTGACCAACGATCACCCGCCTGCTATCGATCAGCCTGCCGTCGCGATAATAATTGAGCCGCGCAGCTGCAGTGTTGACGTCGATCCGCGTGGCAGGCGGAGTGCGCGGGAGCCAGCGCAGCCGTTCAAGCGCGACCGCCAGCAACTGCGCCCTATCGCCGGGACGCAGATTGAGCACCTCGAGCGTAGCCTGGCCAACAATGCCGTCTGCAACGATACCGTAATCACGCTGCAAGTGCTTGACGGCATCGGCAATGCGTTGGGTATATTGCGCTGAACCAACCTCTGATGCTTGCCCGGCGAGATATTCTGCGGCCACCAGTTGTGCGGCGATGGCTGGAACACGGCTATCCGTCTCACCTACACGGATCGTACCTGCAGCAAAGTTGCCCTGATTGGCACTGCCTGTGTCTTGCTGGGCGTCGAGATAGGCTTGCGCAAGCCGAGCATAGTCGGCGTCCTGCGGCGCGAGGCTTTCCAGCCAAACTGCAAGGTTTCCACCGGAGAGTGCCCGCGCAAGTGGAAGGACGAGATTGACGTGTGGTCGAGGAATCGTATAAATGGTGTGAAGCTGGGTAGGGTCAGTCACGCCGTGCGCGAGAGCAGCGGCGTATCGGAGCGCGGCGCGAGTGTGTGCGACTTCGAGCTGAGCGGGGATTGCAGATTGCCTCAAATCATCACCGAAATCGATGTGATCCAGCCCATGCTTTTCGCGTTCGCCCAAGCTGTGCTCCAATGCGCTTATCGCTGCGTCTGACCATAAAGGCTGCCATCCCTCCGCTTCATAGAATTGGCGAGTTGCCTGATCGTCGGCTGCGGCGCGCAATAAATCGCCCGGAATTGGCTGTATCGTTGAATTTTGTTCAGCGTTGTCTGCGGTTGCAGTCGCCGCCGCGACCACTTCGGCACGATAGCAACTCGAAATTAGCAGCGCGGAAAGCAGGAGTTTCGACCAGGTTATGGTGGGAGGTATGGAACACTTCATGTCATGAATGAACTACATAGAGTTGCTATAGTTCCAGATGATAAGGCTTGGTGATTTACACGCTCGTACGTGCACCCCTGTAATGCGGCCGCCTTGAGAGAGTAGACACCTGAATACGGGTCACTTCCCTCGACGCTATTTCTCTCACCCCCACGATTCCATAAGGCCTGTAAACCAACCCTGCGCCCGCGCGTGTCGTTGGCTAAGATGGAACATCCGTTGGCTTGGAGGGTTCAATTATAAACACCCACTGAAAGGCTGAGATGGAAATTCCTCGCAACACCCACGTGCTCGTCATGGATGGTGGCAAGATGCTTCTATTCAAAAACGAAGGAGGGGAAGCTGAGCCCGATCTCAACATCGTCACGCACCTCGTTCAGGACAGCGCCGCTACGCGGGACCAAGGGAGCGCTAGCCCGGGCACGAACCACGAGAGTGTTGGTGCCAGACGGTCGAGCTACGAGCAGACTGACTTCCATCAACTGGACGAAGACCAATTTGCCGTAGAGGCCGCCGATATGCTCAGGCGCGAGGTGCTTGCACACAAAATTGATAGTTTGATTATCGTCGCCGCCCCGCGGACTCTCGGAGAGTTGCGAAAGCATCTTCATACCGAGGTTGCAAGGCGCGTGATCGGAGAAATTTCCAAGGACGTCGCAGGGCACCCCACCGCCGAGATCATGGCTGCTATCGCCAACAACTGATCCGCGCAAAGCCCGCCGATACTCTAAATGAGATAAACAATCCCGATGCAGATACTCATCAACACCGAAAACTCCATCGAAGCTGACGAGCAGCTGATGGAGAGGATTGAGGCAATAGCAAGGGCAGGATTGTCGCGGTTTTCCGATAGGATTACTCGGGTCGACCTTCATTTGTCTGATGTCAATGGCAAACGAGGCGGAGCTGACAAGCATTGCGTCATTGAGGTCCGGCCAAAAGGGCTGGACCCGGTTGTTACGCCGGATCAGGCCGAAACTGTCGACAAGGTCGCACTTTCTGCGATCCGCAAGATGGTCTACCTGCTCGAAAGTACCTTCGGGAAGCTGTCGGCTCGCACGGACAACTAGTAACTGGCATCAGCTGTCCAGGCGGAAAATCGATGCAGGCTAAACCGATCTGCAACTCCCCCCCCAAGTGGCGGAAGAATCGAGGAACTTATAATGAGCAAATCCAAATCGAAAACGGCACCTATCAAGGCTCAGCCCGATAGCCTCCTCAAGCAGACCACGGATCATCCGGTGGACAGACCCGGATTCGATTTCGGGGGCTCGACGGGAAAAACCACTGCTGGCCTCGGGCTCGGCTTGGGGGAAGATTCTTCCGACAGCCGTGCGCAGCGCAATCTGCCCGGCCGCCGCGTCAAGCCAAAGCTCAGCAAACCGCAATGGCGCGGGCCTGACACCGAATAGGACGGCCTCGTGCGCAAGAGCAACGCACCCCAATTGGGGTTATTATGCGATTGAGCTTGCGCATCGGGCACCAGGCGGGCGAGCGTCGCTGCTGAGCCAAGACGTTTATCCTGCGTACCGCGGTGTCCGGCACTAGCTTTGCGACGCTGCGATGATCGGAGGCTGTAAACTATGAAGACGATTTTTGTCGCTGCGGTACTGATATTTGGGGTCGTTGGCGTTCCAACGGTAGCACATAGTCTGCCGTCCCTGGAACTTGGCCAAAGCGATCTGACTGGCTCGGATGTCCCCGATGACAGCACTGCTGTCATTTTAACAGCTGAGTCTACTGGCACCGACGACGCTATAGTTCAAAGACTGCGGGGGATATATAAAGAGCTGGACGGTCTGCAAAAAACGAATGTGGCAGTAGACTCTGGGGTCGTTACACTATCCGGTTCGGTGACCGAGCCCGCCGATATTGATCGGGCGCGTCAAATCGCACTGCGCGTCAAAGGCGTGGTCGCGGTTCAGAATAGTTTGCATCGCGATAGCAATGTGTCCCAAAATTTGGCTCCCGTTTTAACCCGACTGCAGGAGCGCCTTCAGCAGGCAGTGCAGATGTCACCGCTTCTCGTCATTGCACTGATTATCATAATTGTGTTTTGGCTTATCGGAAGCGGGGTTGCTAGGGCAAAATCGATCTGGACGCGCATATCGCCCAATAGCTTTCTTGCGGATCTTATTGCGACCTCCGTCCGTCTGGCACTCACATTAATAGGCGTCGTGATTGCTCTAGACCTTCTTGGCGCGACCACCTTGCTTGGCGCAATCTTGGGCTCAGCCGGAGTGATCGGCCTCGCTATTGGATTTGCAGTCAAGGACACAATCGATAACTATGTCAGCTCAATCATGCTGTCCATTCGGCAACCATTCCGCGCTAACGACCATGTGGTGATTGGCGACCGTGAGGGCCGGGTTATACGCCTCAATAGCCGTGCTACTATCTTGATGACGCTTGATGGAAATCATCTGCGCATTCCCAACAACACTGTCTTCAAGGCAGACATCCTCAATTACACTCGCAATCCTGAACGGCGGTTCGATTTCATACTCAGTATTGATGCTGCGGACGATCCGGGCGAGGCGATCAAAAACGGGACCGCGTGCCTACTTGAATTAACCTTTGTGTTAATCGAGCCCGGGCCCGGCGCACGTCTTGAGGAGGTTGGTGAT
>JBKJMK010000205.1:0-3741 GCA_046596005.1 Usitatibacteraceae bacterium
GAAATGCTGCGGCAGCGTGACGCCGGCGCGCCGGCGTGGATCGAATTGCGGCGCCACGCGCAGCGTTTCGGCAACGACTGGGTGATTGTCAGCATCGCACGGGACGTCACGGAGCGCAAATGGGTTGCGGCCGAATTGCTGGAAAGTGATCGCCGCTTCAGCGACATGATGGGCAATATCGATCTGCTGTCGATCGTGATCGATCCGCAGGGCAGGATTGTCTACTGCAACGATTATTTTCTCGCGCTGACGGGATGGGGTAACGACGAGTTGCTCGGTGCGAATTATGTCGATTTGATCATACCGCCTGATTTGATGGACGAGGTGCGGGATGTACACCTGGGGATGCTCGCCGACCTTCCCGCAGCGCGACATCACGAGAACGAAATACTCACACGTGCCGGCGAGCGACGCCTTATCCGCTGGAATAACACCATGTTGCGTTCGTCGGCAGGTGGGGTGATCGGGACGGCGAGTATCGGCGAAGATATCACTGAGCGGAAACGGGCGGAGGAGGAAATATTGCGACTCAACGCCGATCTTGAGCATCGAGTGAAAGCGCGCACGGTCGAACTGGAAGCGGCCAACGAAGAACTGGCTGCATTTGACTATTCCGTTTCGCATGACCTGAAAGCACCGATCCGGCACGTCGAAGGCTACAGCACCATCCTGCGCGAAGAATACGGCGAAAAGCTCGATGCGCGGGGCCGCGATTATCTGCAAAAAATGCAAAGCGCCGGGGAGCGAATGGGCCAGCTCGTCGATGATCTATTGGCGTTGTCGCTGGTCTCACGCAGCCCGTTGAATCGAAAGGAGATTAATCTGAGTGCGCTGGCGCAGCTTGTTTTCGACGAATTGCTGACCGACGAATCCGGGCGGGATATCGTGTGGGTGGTCGCGCCCGGCATGTCTGCGAACGCCGATCGTGGTCAGCTGCGCATCGTGCTGGAAAACCTGATCGGCAATGCATTCAAATTCACCGCAGGACGCATTGGCGCGAGGATTGAATTCGGCAATAATGCTACCGAGGGCGAGCCGGTCTTTTTCGTGCGCGACAACGGTGCCGGGTTCGACGCGACCTATGCCGACAAGCTGTTTGCGCCTTTTCAGCGCCTGCATGCACAAAGCGAATTCAGTGGCACCGGGATCGGGCTTGCCACGGTGCGCCGCATCATTACCCGCCACGGCGGGCAGGTATGGGCAGAGGGTGTCGTCAATCAGGGCGCGACCATTCATTTCACGCTGCCTTCATGACAGGAGTAATGTAATGAGTGGGTTGCGCATATTGCTGGCCGAGGACTCCCAGGACGATGCCGACCTGTTATTGCACCACCTGAAGCGTCTTGGCGTCGAGATCGCGCTGGTCCGGGTCGAGACCCCGGACGGCTTAAGCGGCGCCCTCGCCGACGGGCTCTGGGATATTGTCATCAGCGACTATCGCATGCCGAAATTCAGCGGCCTCGCCGCCTTGAAGCTGGTGCGCGAGCACAGCAAGGACCTTCCCTTCATCATCGTCTCGGCGACCATCGGCGAAGAAATCGCCGTCGAGGCGATGCGCGCAGGCGCCAACGATTACGTCATGAAGAACAACCTTGCACGGTTATTGCCTGCCGTTCAGCGTGAGCTTCACGAAGCCAGAACGCGCGCCGAGAATCGCGCTGCAAACAAAGCCCAGCAGGAAAAGCTCGACTATCTGGCGTTTTACGATTCCATCACGGGACTCGCGAACCGCAATCTTTTCCTTGAACGCCTCGCACAGTACACGCGCAGCGCAATCAGCGGGGGGAATAAGCTTGCCGTGGGCCTGATCGATCTGGAACGGTTCAAGAACATCAATGACAGTCTCGGTCGACCGGTCGGCGACGCGCTCCTGAGGCAGGTCGCGGCATGGCTCACACGCGACGCGGGGGACGCCAACCTGCTGGCGCGGGTCGGTGCCGATCATTTTGCGATTGTGTTACCGGAAGAAAAATGGGATGGAGACCTGGCGCAACTACTCGATAAAATGCGCCAATCATTTATGGATCATTCGTTCCATCTTGACAATGCAGTGCTGCGAATCGCATTCAAGGTCGGCGCAGCGGTATTCCCCGATGATGGCATCGCCGCCGATACGTTGCTCAAGAACGCTGAGGCGGCTCTGAAAAAGGCCAAGACATCCGGCGAGCCAACCCTGCTCTACACAAAAGCATTAAGCGAAGCGTTGTACGGCAAGCTCACCCTGGAAAATCAGTTGCGCCAAGCTCTCGACAAGGGCGAATTCGTTCTCCATTACCAGCCCAAGGTGAATCTCGTCAGCGGCGAACTCACCGGCACCGAAGCGCTGATCCGTTGGAACGATCCTCACTCAGGACTCGTATCGCCGTGGCGATTTATTCCAATCCTGGAAGAAACAGGATTGATCCATGAAGTCGGGCGCTGGGCGCTGCACAAAGCCATCGAGGATTACCGGCGCTGGCAGGACAAGGGATTACCTGCGGTGCGCATCGCGGTAAACGTCTCGCCAATGCAATTGCGCCATCGCGGCTTCGTTGCCGAGATCAGGGATGCAATCGGCGTCGGCACGCATGAAGCGACAGGACTGGAACTGGAGATCACCGAAAGCCTGATCATGGAGGACGTAAAGCTCAGCATCGCCAGCTTGCGGGCGATTCGCGCCATGGGTGTCAGTATTGCCATTGACGACTTCGGCACCGGTTACTCATCGTTAAGCTACCTGTCCAAATTGCCGGTGGACACGCTTAAGATCGACCGTTCGTTCGTGGTCGACATGACCACCGGGCCCGAGGGACTCGCGCTCATCTCCACCATCATCGCCTTGTCACATTCGTTGAAGCTCACGGTGGTGGCGGAGGGCGTCGAAACCGAGGAGCAGGCAAACCTGCTCCGGTCGCTGGGCTGTGACGAAATGCAGGGCTATTTGTTTAGCAAGCCGGTTCCCGCAGATATTTTCGAAACAACCTTCCTGGCCCCGCTGGCGGCAGTTGACAGGCAATGATCGACGCATTTGTCACCGACGGGTTTGGCGCGCGGCAGCGGTCGTGCTGGCTGCAATTGCGTTGGATTTTCGCCGCCGTACTGTTCGCGCCGGTGCGGCGCGTTGCCGTATTTGCCTTCATCCCTGGCGACCAGTCTTTTCAGGTAAAACCTGGCACTGGTGCGCTTTTTCGAGACAAAACCCGCTGGGATCCGCGCCAGTGCTGTTGTTTCAATTCAGGACCGTAAATATTCAAATAAAACACGTGATGCCAAACCAACATGAGCGCCGGTCGAGCCCAGGACAAGCCAGCACGCGCCCGACAGCACATCACTAATGGTTAAATTTGCCTTTTCCCCCAAGACCCGCCGATGCATTCAACAGTAAGCAAACCGAAGATACTCGTCGTCGAGAACGACAAGGCGGTCGCGCGTGAACTCGAGCTGCAACTTGTTGCAATGGGATACGAACTCGCGGGACACGTCACCCATGGTGAGCAAGCCATCGTGCTCGCCGGAGAACTGCGGCCTGACCTGGTGTTGATGGATGCGCAGCTAAGCGGTGCGGTGGACGGCATTGCCGCCGCCCACGCCATCCGCACTCAATTCTCCCTGCCAGTCGTGTTCCTGATGGCGATTGCTGATGAAGAGACCCTCGCTCGCGCCAGGCTTGCCGAGCCGTACGGCTACATCCGCAAACCATTCTCTGCGAGCGTGCTGGGCTCGGTGGTCGAATTAGCGCTCAATCGACATAAAACCGAGGCA
>JBKJMK010000408.1:0-6859 GCA_046596005.1 Usitatibacteraceae bacterium
TCGTGGTGGACATACGGCGTCATTTCCAAACCAATACAGCAGGTGCTGCGCGCGACAGAAGACTTGCGTACCGGTGACGGGGATCTCACACGCAAGCTTCCCGCAATGTCAGGCGAATTTGGGCGGGTGTCGGTATCGATGAACGCCTTTATCAGTCAATTGCATGATCTGGTCGCACAAGTGGCACTCAATGCAGGTGAGATCGCGAATGCGGCGCGCCAGATCAGTGCAGGCAACACCGATCTGTCCGCCCGTACCGAAGAACAGGCGTCCACACTCGAACAAACCGCATCGAGCATGGAAGAATTCACGTCCACCATCCGCCAAAACGCCGAGAACACCAAGCTGGCCAATGGCCTTGCGTTGAGTGCATCCGACGCCGCCCGCAAAGGCGGCGGCGTAGCGATCAAGGCCGTCGAAAAAATGGCTGCGATCAATTCAAGTTCACGCAAAATCGGCGAGATCATCGGCGTCATCGATTCGATTGCGTTTCAGACCAATATTCTCGCACTCAATGCCGCTGTCGAAGCCGCACGTGCGGGGGAACAAGGTCGGGGCTTTGCGGTAGTGGCAGCTGAAGTGCGCGCACTCGCGCAACGCAGTGCCGCCGCCGCCAAGGAAATCAAGGAGCTCATTCACAACACGGTTGACCAGGTTGGCGAAGGTACAAAATTGGTCAACGAAGCGGGCAGTTCAATGCAGGGCATCGTCGTCGGCATTCAGCAGGTTACTGAAATCATCAACGAGATTTCAGTCGCATCCCACGAACAGGCGACCGGCATTGATCAGGTCAATCGCGCCATCATCCAGATGGAAGAAGTTACGCAGCAGAATGCAGCGTTGGTTGAAGAGGCTGCGGCCGCGGCGGAATCGATGCGCGAACAAGCTGAGGCATTGTCAGAATTGGTGTCACGATTCAAATTGGACGACGCAAAGCTTCGCGAGGAGCAGACCCGCGCGCGACGAACTGCGGCACTGGCCGAAAGCGGACAAGTCAAGCGTCCTACGACTACCCGGCTGGCTGCGGAGCCACGCAACAAAGCGCAAGCCCTCCCCCAACAACTCGAAGGCGAGTGGGAGGAGTTCTGAAGAAAAACGCACGATCAACATAGTGAACCCTAGCACTGGCGCGGCTTTCATCGCATATCAGCCATGGAAGCCGCGCCAGTGCCAGGGTTTGTTCCCTGAAAAAATTACCTGTCCGAATGACCGCCCGAACCGCAGCCATTTGCTACGGCCATCACTGACCCGAAATTCATCAGCGCAAACCGGCCCCTATTGGGTAGAATTCCAGAACGGCTACTGCAGGCTATCCGAATAGAACGGAATACCAAATGTTGCACACAGAATATGACGGGAAAGCAACCGAAACCAAGCGTGAGTATCTTTCTTTCGGGCTTGGTACCGAGCAGTATGCAATTGACATCCTTAAAGTGCAGGAACTGCGCGGCTATGACGTCGTGACCCGTATTGCGAACGCACCCGCGTTCATCAAAGGCGTTGTGAATTTGCGCGGGGTGATTGTGCCGATTGTTGACCTTCGCATTAAATTCAATTTATCCGCGCCGGTTTATAACGAGTTCACGGTGGTCATCGTGTTGAATATTGGGAAACGTGTGGTTGGCGCTGTCGTTGATTCCGTTTCGGATGTGGTGAGACTTGCGGATTCCGAGATTCACCCGCCGCCGGAGTTTGGCTCTTTCGATGCCAAATACCTCATCGGCCTTGCCACCGTCGGGGAATCCATGCTGATCCTGCTTGACATCGAAAAAATGTTGAACAGCGCTGAAATGGCGCTGGTCGAACAAGCAGCAACATAGACGCATGGGTGAGCAAGGCAACCCATCCAATGCAACCCAACTGTCACTGCACAAGCTGGTGACGCGATTATCTTCGCAAGTCGCCTCTGCGCACCGCGAAATTGGCGAAACGCGCGCGATACTGAAGGATGCGATCGACCGTCTGATGCCCGCGTTTACGGCGATGCGCGCGCAGGATACGATACCGGTCATGAACCCCTCGAAGCGCGAAGCTTTTTCGGCGCTACAGTTTCAGGATATATCCGACCAGTTACTCGCGCACGCGCAGTTACGCCTGGCGCTGTTGACGCAAGAGGTCAATCTATTGCTGACCGCACTTGAGCCTGGCGCGGTGCGAACAGACGCGACGGGCCCGCTTGCCGAGCTTGTCGATCGCGCCATCGACAACCTCGCCGATTTTGATGTAACGCTGATGAAACCAGTCGGCAAAGCGCACCTCGGCACCGGTGATATGGAATTGTTCTGAATTTTCCCCACACAAACGAATCAGCGTTTTTTCCGGCAGACAAAACATGAAAACTATTCTTACCGTCGACGATTCTCCTTCCATGCGGCAAATGTTGTCTTATGTCTTGACCAGCAACGGCTACACCGTGATCGAGGCCGAAGATGGCGAGCAGGGACTGGCATTGGCAAAGTCCAATCAAGCCGATTTGGTGTTGACCGACCAGAACATGCCGAAACTCGACGGTATAGGCCTGATCAAGGCGCTACGCAGCCTGCCGGGTTACAAGACGGTCCCGATCATGATGCTCACGACAGAATCATCACAAATGTTAAAGCAGCAGGGCCGTGAAGCGGGCGCGACCGGCTGGATGGTCAAGCCGTTCGATCCGGATAAACTGCTTGAAATGCTGAAACGTGTTTTAGCGCAGCCGTCTGCGCAATAGCCGAACCCAAAACAGGCCTTACATGGCACTAGATCTCTCCCGGTTCGCGAAAGCATTTTTCGAGGAAGCCCAGGAACATATGAGCGCGCTGGAAACGCTGCTGGTTGCCGTCAACCTGCGTGCGCCAGACAGCGAATCATTGAACGCGATATTTCGCGCCGTGCATTCGGTGAAAGGCGGCGCCGCGGCGTTCGGCCATAAAGCGCTTTCGGCGTTCACACACGATTTCGAGTCCATTCTTGATCGTGTACGCAAAGGCCAGCTCACGCTCACCAAACCACGGATCAACACCTTCCTCAAGGCCGGTGACATGATGCGCCACCATCTGCTGGCGCTGGAACAGGAATTACCGACCGATATGGCGGCAATGGATTTATCGCGCCAAACGTTGCTGGCACTGTGTGTCGAAACAGCCGATGAACCCGCTTCAGAGGGAGTGACGCCGGCTACGCTACCGCGTTATCAAATCGAGGTGCATCTTGATCGCAGCCAGTACAACGCGAAAGAGGCGCTGCAAGTGTTGGAGGCTGACATTGCTGGCCTCGGCAATGTCACGAATATTCGCACCGAAGCGATCGATGAGTGCCTGATCGCCTTCTTCTTTGACCTGAACACCGAAATCGATGCGGACGAACTGCGGGAAAGCCTTGAATTTCTGGTTCCGGCGGAGGCAATCAACATTCTGGCCAATGAAAGGCGCGGGCCAGCGCAGCGACCTGCCGCCGCACTCATAGACGACAGCGAGGGCGAATTCGGATTTTTCGATCAACCCCAAACTGCGCCCGTCGCTGCGGCACCGGGCGCGACTGTCTACACTGACACTGACGTACAGTTATCGTCATTGGTCGATGCAAGTTCAATCCGCGTGAACGTGGTGAAAGTCGACCAACTCATCAACCTGGTAGGTGAACTGGTGATCGCCGAGGCGATGCTTTCGCTGTCAGCGCTGGGAATGGACCCTCACCAGCAAACAAGGCTATCGGCGGGCCTGGCACAGCTCGCGCGTAACACGCGCGAGCTACAGGACGCGGTGCTTGCCATTCGCATGCTACCAATCAGTTTTGTCTTTAGCCGCCTGCCGCGCCTTACGCGCGATCTCTCGGAACGTCTTGGCAAGGAAATAGACCTGGAATTGTTGGGTGAAGATACCGAACTCGACAAGAGCGTCATCGAAAAAATTGCCGACCCGCTTACACATTTGGTCCGCAATGCCATCGACCACGGCATTGAGACCCCCGCTGTGCGCGCGGCAATGGGCAAGCCTGCAACCGGTCGCCTGACAGTACGCGCAGCCCACCAGGGTGGCAGCATTGTCATCAAAGTAAGCGACGACGGAGCCGGCTTGAATCGGGAACGCATTCTTGCCAAGGCGCGGGAACTCGGGCTCGACGGTGGCGACTCATGGGACGACCGTGAGGTTTGGCAACTTATCTTTACGCCAGGTTTTTCGACGGCCTTGGCTGTCACGGACGTTTCGGGACGCGGTGTCGGCATGGACGTTGTATGGCAAAACGTTCACACCCTGGGCGGAAAAATCGACATCGACTCCACGCCGGGCGTGGGCACCAGCATGACCATCCGTCTACCGTTGACACTCGCCATTCTCGACGGCATGTCCATTTCCGTTTCGGATGAAACCTATATATTGCCGCTTGCCAGCATTGCGCAATCGATACAGCCGGCGCCGTCAGACATTAAATCTGTCAATGGAAGCGAGGTCGTATTGGTACGCGGAGAGTACATACCGATTACCTCGCTGGCCACACTTTTTAACCTGCCCGCACCAAAGGACGCGGCGCACGCAATACTGGTCATTCTCGAAGTCGATGACAAACGCGCTGCGCTGCGCGTTGACGACTTACTCGGCCAGCAACAGGTTGTACTGAAAAGCCTGGAGGCCAATTACCGAAAAATAAAAGGCGTTAACGGTGCTACCATTTTGGGCGACGGTCGGGTGGCATTGATTCTCGACGCCGCATTCCTGGTGAGCGTCGCGCATTCGGTCGCCCCAGCTGCACGGGCCAGGCATGCCGTCTAACTTGCTGCACTACGATAGCCAGCTCACGCGCACCGAAGTGGGCACGGCGAAAATGCGTGCGCGTTCATCCGACATCACCCCCAAGCTTCGTTCTGTGCTTTTCTTAATTGACGGCAACCTCACCTTCGGCCGCCTGCTTGAACGTGCTGGTAGCCTCCGCGATCTGCTGGAATCGCAAATTCGTCAGCTCATCGAGAAAGAGCTCATCAGCGTGGTCGATCCGACGGGCAACGGGCGCAAGGCGAATGTCGACAGCGCCACCACGCCAGTATCGCCAGGGCATCGCGCCAAGGCGCAGGACCTGCCACCGCTGATTGCGGCCAAAATGCAATTGATGCTCCGTCTGGAAAGCACCCGGAGCGAAGAGATCGATCTGCTCGGTGCTGAATTGCTGGAGGCAAAGACATTACGTGACCTTGCTTTCACTGCAAAATCGGTGACAAACCGGCTGGCGATGTCGGTGGGAGTTGAACGCAGTCAACAGTTCTGGAAAGACGCCAAGGAAATACTCCGGGCATGGCGTGATCTTTCCGCAAAGCCCGAAAGTGCGGGAAACGAATGAATCGCGTCCTTCCGCTGAATGCGCAGATCCCGCAACAACAGCCGTCGGTGACAAACGGCTTGCTGGGCGCGCAGTTTAAATCATTTGAATTTTCAGACGCCGATTTCCGGCGCCTTAAAAAGATGATTTTCGACTACGCCGGCATATCGCTCAACGATAACAAAAAGCCGATGGCATACAGTCGCCTGACCAAACGCCTGCGACAGCTCGGGTTGCCCAACTTTCACGAGTATCTCAATTTCGTCGAAGCGTCCGATAGCGAAGAGCACGTACGATTCATCAATGCACTCACCACCAACCTCACCTACTTCTTTCGCGAAGCGCACCATTTTTCGATCCTTTCTGAACATCTGCTGAAGCTATATGTGAACGAACCATTGATGGTATGGAGCGCTGCGTGCTCAACCGGCGAAGAGCCCTATTCGATCGCCATGGCCGCAATCGAGGCGTTCGGCAGCGACGCACCCCCAATCCGCATCATCGCTTCTGATCTCGATACCGACGCACTGGCAACTGCAGCGCGCGGCGTCTACACGGCAGAAAAAGTTGCCTCTCTCACACCGCAGCGCCTGAAACGGTTCTTTCTGAAGGGTACCGGTGACCAGGCCGGTTTCGCACGCATCCGTCCACAGGTACAGCGCCTGGTCGAGTTCCGCCAAGTCAATCTCCATGAGGCAGGCTGGGGCATGGAATCTGCCGCGCCACTGGCGGCTATTTTTTGTCGCAACGTGATGATCTATTTCAACAAGGACACCCAGACCAAAATTCTCGACCGCTTTGCGCCGCTGTTGCGACGCGATGGCCTGCTGTTTGCCGGTCATTCAGAGAATTTTTTCTACAACGGCCGTACGACGTTTCGCATCCGCGGCAAAACCGTGTATGAACTGGCAACTTCCGCGCATGGGTAGCACGCCAAATGCTGTTGAGAACTCTCCTACCCGCTACTTCGATAAAAAGTTCGGGATGGAAGCCGCCAAAATTCTGCCGGGCGAGTATTTTGCTACCGACAAGGATATTGTGCTTGTTACCGTACTTGGATCCTGCGTGGCGGCATGCATTCGCGATACACGAGCCGGTGTCGGTGGCATGAACCACTTCATGCTGCCACGCAGCGAAAGGGATCCTGCCAACCCGGTCTCGATGTCGGCACGCTACGGCACTTATGCGATGGAAATCCTCATCAACCAGCTAATCAAGATGGGCGCACAACGTACATCCATGGAAGCAAAGGTGTTTGGTGGCGGAAATGTCCTGCGCGGCTTTACCTCGAACAATATTGGCGAATCCAACGCCAACTTCGTCATGGAATATTTGCACAACGAAGGCGTCCGTGTCGCCGCTGAAGACATGCTTGGCGTACATCCGCGCAAAATCTATTACTTTCCAAGAACCGGCAAAGTGCTCGTGAAGAAAATCCGTGAATTACACAATGATACGATTGTGGAACGCGAAAGCGAATACAACATGCGTCTGCGCAACGTTGTTGTTGGCGGCGATGTTGAAATGTTCAAGTAAGCACGACTAAGGTATCAGCCATGAAAATCAAAGT
>JBKJMK010000381.1:0-3317 GCA_046596005.1 Usitatibacteraceae bacterium
GGCGCATTGCCAACATTCTGCCGATCCCACTGCCAACACCAGCGCCAGCGCCCGCCAAGTGATTCGCGAGGCCTAACGAGTTGTTGCAGCGGACGGCCTTCGGCCGCCGCTGAACGCCAACGTTTGGCCACAATTGTTGACTCCGTCATGATACGGGCAGGCTAAGGAGACTGGTTCAAAGGAGCAAAAGGGGTCAGCGTCATTTGTTTTCAAAATAATTCACGCTAACCCCTTTGATTCGTTTGATTCGTGTTAATCAATCAGGAGACGTCATGAAATACCTCATCGCCGCGCCCATGGCCTTGGCTTTCATCTTTGCCACGGCCACTGCCGCATCGTCAACGCCCGATGCGTGCGGTGTCACGACGACGAGCGACGTCAATGCCGCATTAGCCCCACGTGTATTCGTCATCGACAATTCCGGGCCGGTCGCGGCCAAGCAATCGTCAAAGTTCGCACAGGTGTCGACTTGCACCTTTGTATCGAAAGGGGCAACGATCAAGGATATGCAGACGGTGTCGGTCTCCCTGCGAGTCGCCTCGAGCGACGCAAACGGCGTGACGGTCAAGGCGATGAAGGAAGGTGTTGTCAAGCTCGGCAGCGCGCCGATCGATGTGCCGGGCCTTGGCGACAGCGCGTACTGGTACAAGCTTGGCGGCCGTTCGCTCGTCGTACTCAAAGGCAAGCGGATATTATTCACCGTCAGCGAAAATGCACCCAAGCGCAGTGACGCCGATGCCATCACCGATTTGAAGAAAATCGCCGGGGCCACGTTGGCAAAGCTGTGACCGCAACAGAAGGGCAATCAAAGGGGTGGCAATCAAATGTGTCAGCGTGAATTGCTTTCGCAAATTAGTGATGCCGATATGACTCGCTTGCCAGAACAATTCACACTGGCCCCTTTGAATTGATCAATATACACGTGAAAACAACTCGAAGCTCGCCGATGTCGGAGCGATTCCGACTGCCCGATAGAGCAATGGATCGTATAGAGTGTGCTTTTCACTGGATCATTGTCGAATTGCATTTGACGGCAAGCAATTCGACACTTATCCGTGGTGTTACTTGGTATTTTTCAAGAAGCGATGGAATCAGCGCGATGATTGCGGATCGAAAATGCCACTTCGCAAGGTTGATACCGCAGGTGCAAAACAATTCACGCTGACCCCTTTGATTCTCGCTCGTCAAAGACCGTGACGTAATCCGCTTTCTCTTCATGGCAAAGCGGCAGTTTGAAATTATGAACACGGGTGACTTGGCAGACCAACACGGCTACATATCCCTGCCGAAGAAGCTCGAAAGGGAGTACATGGAAGTAATGAAGGAATTGGTACGTTTGGAGAAACGTCTGTCCAACCGTTACCAAAGTCATCCTACATGATCTTGGCTTTAGTATGTTTATGCCCATGACCTCTAACCCGGCAGTCGAGTCGGACGCGGCAAAAGCGCTGCGCCGCTCACTTCTACGTTAGGCATCAGGCAGGTGAAATACTGCGTATTTCACGCCATCGTGACCGGTGATTCGCCGAAGCGTGACCGCTGTTTCACGAAAGCGTGACCGCGATTTCGCGCTGAACGTGACTGTCTGAGGTAATATAAAAACGTAACCATGCGGCATCTCCCCCATCGGTCACCATCCCACGAAATCAGCGGTCACGTTCCGCGAGATGCGCACAAATTGTTGCTATGAGGTAAAACGATGCACTGGGGCTCTATCTTAAGCGCTGTAATCGTTGCCGTTGTAATGGCGATACCCATGATTCTGATAATGCGTTGGTTCAAACGTAGCGCCGAACGAGCTGACGAACGACAGCGGGAAAAGGAAGCGAAGCGAGTTGTCAATGACGCATTGGAGCGGGCTGCGCGGGAGAAGCATCTTGAAGAATTGCTAAGGAATACGCCACTTATGAAATCGACAACGCATGAGCCGAAAAAAGAACAATCACGTAGAAACTAAGGAGATTCCTAATGCGGTCAAACTTACTCCCTTTGCCCGTAGTTTCGGATGCATAACACGTCGCTCAAGGTCGCTCCCTTCGGTCGCTGGACGCCGCAAAGCGCGGCGCCCTTTAGCTCGGCCGTTAGGCAACAAAGGGAGTAACTCGTGACTCAACTTTCAAAAAAGAAGCAGATAATTGGCCTTATCGCATGGCTTTCAGTTAGCTTCATTGCCGCGGCGATTGGCGGCGCAGCATCAATACAGGCCGACTCGTTCTACACGCAGATAGTTCGTCCGGACTGGGCACCGCCGCCGGATGTTTTCGGCCCCGTGTGGACAGGTCTGTACGCTCTAATGGGTATCGCGGCGTGGCTTGTCTGGCGCCTGGGGGGATTTCGCGCTGCACGTACCGCACTTACCCTATTTCTCATGCAACTTTTGGTTAATGCTCTGTGGAGCTGGCTGTTTTTTGGCTGGCACCTGGGCGCCTTGGCATTCGCAGATATAGTTTTGCTGTGGGTACTTATTGTTGCAACGCTGGTGGCCTTCTGGCGCATTCGACCACTCGCGGGCGCACTGCTAATCCCGTACCTGCTGTGGGTCAGTTTTGCCTCCGCGCTCAACTATTCGGTGTGGCAACTCAACCCACAGATCTTAGGATAACGGTAGTGTTGCCTAACAGTTCATTCAAGCCGAACCCGCTTTGCGGGTCGGCTGAATTCAGGCGTTGGGCATCAGCACAGTGAGGTTGTTGGTATTGAAGCAAACGAATAGGAGTTGCCATGCCGAAGAAAAGAGTTGCGTTGGAAGGCATGACCGTCACGAGATTGCTCCCGAATATCTGCACAGACCGCATCGCGGAGACCCGTGATTTTTATGTAGGTCTGCTCGGATTCGTCGTCGGGTTCGAGCATCATGGTTGGTACATCCAATTGTCATCACCGACCAATCCACAGCTTCAGATCGGCATTGTGCGCCGCAACCATGAGTTCACGCCGAAGGCGTTCCAACAACCGGCGCAAGGCGTCATCATCTCCGTGCAGGTCGAAGACGTCGATGCTGCTCACGCCGTCGCACTGAAGCGCGGTTTTAGTGTCGCGCACGAAATGCGCGAAGAAAGCTTTGGCATGAGGCGCTTTATGGTTGCCGATCGCAACGGGCTGCTCGTCAACATTTTTGCGTTTCCGTGATGCCCAACAAGGCACTCCAGCAGACGGTCTTACCTCCGCTTCGCTCCGGCAAGCCCGCCGCTGAGTTTCGGCGTTAGGCGTCACAACACTGGCTGCTGATGTCGAATCCGTCTCTGACAATTTGCCGCCTGGCGCCGAATCTGCGCGATGACTTCCTTCGGTTCTTCGAGGGCTCAGCTTTCGCGGAC
>JBKJMK010000155.1:0-4730 GCA_046596005.1 Usitatibacteraceae bacterium
GTTTCAGTGCGATATCGAGGTTGCCGTGCGGCGCCTTGTATTCCCACGCGAAGTTGTGCCGCTTCCAGACATCAGCCCAGCCGCGCCCTGCACCGGTGCGCTTCGCGCCGCGCTCGAAGCAGTAGTGTTCGGGGTCGCTCGGTTTCTCGACACCCAACAATTCGCACAAGTCGAGGAAATGCGCCTGCGCCCCGGCACGCTCGGAGAGCTTGTTGTCTTTCCACTTGGTGATGAATTCGGCGGGCGTCATTTTTCTTATAGCGGAATCATACGGCACCACTCTCGATTGCAATGTTTTAACGAAACACTAGCAGTGGCGCGGTCAATGGCGGCATTTCATGCCAAGAGCCGCACCAGTGCTCAATCCACGCGCAGTACGTTTGGCTATTGAATGTGTTGCCGCCGTCATGCCCACGTTCGCGGCAATGAAGAAATTTGAAATATTCAGCAGTCTCCAGACGCAGGTCACACAAAAAACGGCCCGGTAGTCCCGGGCCGTATCAAACTCACTTCCAGAGAATCGATCGCTAAGCTGCCCCAACCATTCCGCCATCGTTACGCGTAATGACAATCGTCGACGACCGTGGCCGACTGGTTCCACCATCCGGCCAGTAGCTGCCATAGGCTTTGCTCGTAAAGTTGGGCACGGTGTCCTCACCCGGATGCTGAATGTTGACGAATAACGTTTTGCCGTCTGGTGTTTCGGCCAGACCGGTGATCTCGCATTCTTTCGGGCCCACCAGGAATCGGCGCAGGCTGGTCTCGCCCAGCGCCTTGCCGACATAGGTGTCCAGCGTACGGGTGACAACACCGTCGGTGATGGTGATCGACTTCTTGCCGCCGTCCCCCACCACGCCTGGAATTGAGGCAAGCATCATGCAATTGGTTACATCCGTGTAGGCACCGTCGTCGGTCTGAATCCAGCAGATTTTGCTGGCATTACTGAACCAGAGTCCATCGGGGCTCGACATATCGTTGTTGGCGGTAAGGGCTGAAAGATTCACGTTGGCCGCGTCCGAGCCGGCGCGCGATGCAAACAGATATACGTCCCATTGGAACGTCGTTGCCGACGCATCCCCCAGCGATTCCTTCCAGCGGATGATGTGGCCATTCGGATTGCCGCGCTGGTTCACGCTATTGGTGCGAAGGTCGTTGTAGTAGCGTGGATTGGCCGCGTCGGCAGTGGCAACAGTGCGCTGAGAATTATTTGTGAGCGTGACATACACCTCGCCATTGAGTGGATTGACCGCACCCCATTCGGGGCGATCCATTTTTGTTGCACCTGCGGCGTCGGCGGCGAGACGCGTATTGATCAACACATCGGCCTGATCGGTAAACGCATAGGCAGGATTGGCTGCGGTGATGCCATTCACACCAAAGCGTATTTCAACCCACTGGCCATTGCCGTCGCCGTTAAACTTCGCGACATACAGCCGACCATCGTTCAGATATTTGTCGCCAGCGGCGAGTCCGCGGGTGGCATCTGCCGTATCCCAGTTCGCCGTCGAGACATATTTGTAAATGTATTCGCCGCGTGAGTCGCAGCCCATGTACCAAACAAGTGGCTTACCTGCGGTGACCGGGCCGAGCCATGCGCCTTCATGCGCGAAGCGGCCCATGGCGGTGCGTTTTTTCGGTGTGGTGGTGGTATTGAAAGGGTCGATTTCAACGTTCCAGCCGTAGGTGTTGGGGGCGTTGCGGTAATCATCGCTGCCATCTGCCGACGTTCCCAGCTTCATCGCATTCCAGCGGCCGTATTGATTGTCAGCCGTGTCGGGTGTGACAGTGGCCCATAGTTCTCGACCATTTCCGGTGACCCCGTAACGGGCGAGTGCGGCCAATTCCTTGGCGCTGCGATTTGGATTGTCCGTCGCGGTGATACGACGAAAATAACCAGCCCAGTTCTCTTCACAAGCGAGATAGGTGCCCCACGGCGTGTAACCATTGGCGCAATTATTTACCGTGCCGCGGGTCTTCGAGCCATCCGGTGAGAACTTGGTGATCATCAGTGGTGTGCGTGCGGCTGGGCCTGCGAGTTCCATTTCGGTTAGCGTATGCACGCGCCGGTTTAACGTGGAAGCGCGATTGTAGGTAACGGCATTGCCGTTACGGTTTATTTCAATCACGCTAACGCCGTGAACGAAGAATTCGCGTTGCACTTCCTCCGCCACCGTGCGCACGCCGCTCACGGCGGTGGCGCCGGTGACGTGCAGGAATGCCGGTGTGATCGCTTCATGGTTCATCACCAGCACGCCGCGGTCGCTGACATTGGCGCTGAATTGATTGTTGGTGCCCATGCCAAAAAAATGCATGCCATCGTGGTGGTCGCCCGCGCGTTGCGCAAAGCTGGCCGCAGCGTCGGTACCATCGTTGCGATAGTCCGAAACAGTTGCCGCGATCGGGTCACCCAGGCGGTACAACACCGATACCGAATAGCCGGACGGAACCGAGACCGCATCAGCCAGGCTCTTCGCGACAGCCGTGAATCCCAGTGCCGGCACAAACGGCGCCGGTAAAACAGGTGCTGGTGTGGCGGTGTTGTCATCTGAACCACAACCGGCAAGGGTTCCGATGCCACCAAACATGGCCAGCGCGGTGGTGCTGAACCCACCCTTCAATACATGCCGCCGCGTCAGGCGCGTTTCGAGCACGCTGGCGAAAGTAGGGTTGTCGGAATGGTTGGTATCGATATCGTCGTCGGACGAGTTGGACCTGATGTTTGTGTGCGTCATGCAAGGCTCCTGTAAAGAAGAGAGGAGTATTCACAACGCATATGACGAGATCGTTAAATGTATATGACAGTCAAAAGACAATAGGTGAGGGCCGAAGCGCACTACATATAAACCACAAGCGCTGGTGTGCAGTTTGAAGGCATATTGCCCGGAGAGGCTCTCCTTTGCTTGATCTGCGCCGTCATATCTAGCCATCGCTGTTAGTGGCGCTGCGCTGCAGCCACAGTAGAATGCGTTTTAGACGTTGCGATTAATTTCAACCCTGCGGAGTAAACATGAATACCTTTGGCGTAGTCCTGCGCACAATTTTTATTGGTTTGATCGTGGCAGCAGTTGCGCAGGCAACTGCGTTCGCACAGTCAGCCAAACCGGTAGCCAAAGCAAAGCCGACCTACGCCGAATTACTCGCAACCGCAGCGGCCACGGACTGGCGACCACTCGATCCGGAGAGTACGCTCTATATGGATTTGCCGACGGGCCGCGTTGTGATCGAACTCAACCCCGTGTACGCACCCGGCCATGCGGCCAACATCCGGACATTGGTCCGTGAGGGCTATTTCGACGGGCTTGCCTTCCTGCGCTCGCAAGACAACTATGTCGTGCAGTGGGGTGACCCGGAGGCGGAAAATAAGGAGCCCGGCAAAACACGCGCGATGAAGCAGGGCAAGGCAAGTCTTGCGCCAGAATACACACGCCCGATGGATAATAAACTCGACTTCACACGCCTGCCCGACATTGACGGGTATGCGCCGCAGGTGGGTTTTTCAAATGGCTTTCCAGTGGGCCGCAATCCGAAGACCAGGCAGACGTGGCTTACCCACTGCTACGGCATGGTCGGCGCGGCACGCGGCAACGAAAACAACAGCGGCAGCGGTGCCCAACTGTACGCAATCACCAGCCATGCGCCGCGCCAGCTTGATCGCAATATCACCCTGGTGGGCCGTGTCGTACAAGGCATGCCGTTGCTTTCGGTGTTGCCGCGCGGCAGCAAGGCGCTGGGTTTTTACGAGAACGCAGAGCAGCGGATGCCGATCAAATCCATTCGCGTCGCAGCTGATGTTCCTGCAGCGGAGCGCACCAATCTGGAAGTGATCCGCACCGACACCAAGTTGTTTACTTCGCTGGTCGAAGTGCTGCGCAATCGCGACGGTGCATGGTACAAAGTTCCGGCGGGACACATTGAGTTGTGCAATGTGCCGATTGCGGTGAGGACGGTGGGCAGTAAGTAGGCGACCGCCCCGCATCAAAGTTTGCCGACGCGAGTAAGCTCAATCCGGTTCGCTTTTGGGTCGCGGTTCAAAATGAAGCTGAATACGGAGTCGACGGTCACGGTACGAATGCGATCAGACCAGCGCAGCTCTCCCGGATGGTCGTCGAAGGCGATATTGGCTTTGGTGACGCGCGCGCCGAGGCGTTAAGACGTCGACAAGACGCTTGCGTAGAAATAGCGTCGTTCCCTGACAATGAGTCGCCTATCCGTGTGCTGAAGAGAGATCTCAAAATGTGGCCGTCCGCGGTAGATTTTCCAGGAACGTTTTCTGACATGTTCGTTCGCTCGCCGGAAACGCAGCTGTCGAAGGACGATAAATACATCGCCTATATGACGCCGACCAGACCTGATTTCTGGTGGGGTGCGTATCTGGTTTCGCGGGATGTTGTCACGAAGAACAATTTGTCTTCATTCTTGCGGGAATGGGAAATCCGCCTGGGCGCACTTACCGATATCAAAAAGAAAATAATCCAGTGGGAGATTCCCATCGATGAGCTTCCGACTCAGGCAATAGGCCTGGTGTCCGAATTCTCCGACCCTGACGAGAGTATTTCGACGAATATCGTGTTGGTGGCGAAGCCGTCATTGATGAAAACAGTTACGCCGGCTGTCGATGCGGTACTGGTGGAGGCAACGACCGAACGTCATTTCGTCGAAATCATCAACATGGAGTTAGCGGATCTGGAAAACAACCCCGAATCACCGGCAACGGAAGATTTCCTCAGGTG
>JBKJMK010000191.1:0-11339 GCA_046596005.1 Usitatibacteraceae bacterium
GGCACGTTTTTGTGATCAAACACTTGTTCCATCGCACCTTCGATGAGCATTTTCACCAGCTCGAGCGGATGTTCTGATGACCGCTTGAGACGCGCGAGCGCGCGGACAATGACCAGTTCGTCATCGGTAAAATCAGTGCCGAGAGGAAAGTCCGGCAGCAGGCCGTTGTCGTGCCATGGCTTGAGTGCCGCTTCGATCCGTTCGGGATAATTGTCGCGCTGCGCTTTGGGAATCTCATAGCTGGCGTTGAGTTTTCCATTTGCCTTGGCCGTGGCAACCAATTCTTCCTGGAAGCGCGAGTCCGTAATCGCAATCAGGCGCTTGATCACTTCCTCATCTGCGTGCCCGCGCAGGTCGGCGATGCCGTATTCGGTGATGACGATGTCGCGCAAATGTCGTGGAATGGTGGTGTGGGCGTAGTTCCAGACGATGTTGGAATGCACGATGTCATTTTTGGTGCGCCACGCCCGTACCAGCAGAATCGAACGCGCGTCGGGAAGTGCATGACCCATGGCGACAAAGTTGTACTGACCACCGACGCCGCTGACGAGCTGGCCCGAGTCGAGGCCGTCGGAAACAGCAGCGCCCAGCAGCGTCACCATCATGGTGGTGTTGATGAAGCGTGCATGGATTCGCTGTAAACCGGCAATTTCCTCGTGACCCAGCAGTTCATTGATGTAGCGAATACGGCTCATATTGATACGCGCTTTGCGTTCCGGTGGCATCTCGCGCAAGGCTTGATAAAACCGCTGCGGCCCAAGAAAGAATCCGCCGAGCATGTATACCCCACCGGAGAGCGCGCTACCCAGGCAATCCGCACACATTGCATCAAATGCCGCACCAGCCGTCAACGCTGCATGGTGCGTGCGACCTGCGATCACAAGCATGCCCGCCTGCCATTTGACATCGGCCCGCAGTATGCCGAAGCGCTTCAGGTATGCGACATCACCAGCCGTCATTGGGTCAGAGATGCTGCCAGCAGCATGCAGGGCCGAAAGCGTTAATGCGCTGATGTCTTTAGTGATGGCCCCTGCATTGATCAGCCGCTGCAGTGGAACGTCAGCGTAGACTTCGCGGCAGACAATGCCCGCCTCGATAAGCCACAGAAATCCGTTGACGAACATTTCCGAGCAGCCATAAAGGCCTTTGCTGAACGTATCGAAATGGCAAAACGCCGGCAGTGTGGACTCATCCGCTCCCGCCATTGCCGCGATGATGCGACGATAATCGGCGTTGTGGCGCTCACGAACAATCAGTCCCTGCGCCACGCCATCGCCCATCGAGCCGATGCCGATTTGCAGTGTGCCGCCATCGACGACCATCGTGCTCGCCCACAAGGCGATCGCATAGTCCTGTAGATCGATCCTCATGTTCGGCGGCGCGAACAGATCGTGCGTACTGGCGGGATCGTCGATGATGATATCGAACATATCGGCCGTCACTTCAGCGTCGTTTGGCATAAACGGCATCTTGCGATTGATCACGCCAATCATCATTGCGCTTTGCGCAGGTTGATGACGGTAAAGCGTGAGCAGGTCGATCGTCACGTCCGGATTGCTGGACAGCGAATAACGACTTTCCCCTCCAGTTGCCGACTCATCAACGGCAATCGCCTGTGCCAATACATTCACACCGTGCACCACCAGGTCGCGGGCGATATGCGAATAGTTGGAATAGATGTGGTGTTGCTGCGCGACCGGGTTATCGAGATAGTCGCCGGTCTTCATGAAAAATTCATACACCTCAATATTTGGCGGCAGCTTGCCGCCGCGCGAATCGATCACGTAGTCAAGATCAGGGTAGTCACCAAAGATGCGCGCAACAAAGGGCTCGAGGAAGCGCTGTTCAAGATCGCTGTGGCCGCGCGGTTTTTCAAGAGACAGCGCAGTGAGGATTTTCATGTGCAGTTCAGGAGAATTTCTCACTCGCCGGTAAAGCGCATTGACGAAGGGATTGGGCTTGCCAATGCCAAGCGGGATGGCCAGCACGATCCGGTTGCCGACCTGCGCGATTAGCGCGTCAATGGCGGCCTCGATAGACGAAAATAATTTCGGACGAATCATGGCGGTACACCTGAAGGTAGGCAAGGTCAGTCTAGCCAACCTATTTTATGGCACATGCGCGAGCGTGGTTGGATTTGCGCGATAAGCGCCACAAAGTCACGCATGCAGGTTTGGCGGTATAAAATATATTGGTGAAAAATTGGCGCGCGGTTTATAGCGGTGCTCTTATTAATCAGGCCACGGTCTAACTGGCATAACACCGCTGTGAATTATCTCCTTCCCGATCTCCTGGCCACCGATTTAAAGCTCGTCTTCTGCGGGACCGCCGCATCAAGAGCGTCCGCCGCCGCGAAAGCCTACTATGCAAAGCCCGGCAACAAATTCTGGCCGGCCTTGCATACCGTTGGCATCACGCCGAGACGCTTCGCGCCACAGGAATATCCGGCGCTGCTGACGCTGGGTATCGGACTTACGGACTTGTGCAAAGTGCACGCCGGAACCGATGCAGAACTGCCCGCAGGTGCCTTTGACATCGTCGCGCTTGACCGAAAGCTCAGGAAATATCGGCCAAAGACCGTTGCGTTTACCAGTAAAAACGCAGCGCAAAATTATTTTGGTCACGCGGTCGATTATGGATGGCAACGTGACGAGCAGGCGGGAGCATCTGCACGGTTTTTTGTATTGCCGTCACCTTCTGGTCTGGCAACGCGTTTTTTTAATATTGAAATATGGCGGGAGTTGGCCAATGGGGTTCGATGAAATGACGAGCGACACGTTACAAACGAAAAAGAAAATAATGCGGGAAATGGTTTTGGCGCAGCGCGATGCCATGCTGCCTGCGGCGCGAAGTACAGCTTCGCGATTGATCCTGGAGAAAGTGTGCGCCATGCCACAGTACGCGCAGGCGAAAGTAGTACTTACCTACATTGGTTTCGGCACGGAAATCGAAACGCAGTCCTTTCTCGAACGCATTATTGTTGACGCTAAAATAGCGGT
This sequence comes from Usitatibacteraceae bacterium, assembly GCA_046596005.1. Lineage (GTDB taxonomy): Bacteria > Pseudomonadota > Gammaproteobacteria > Burkholderiales > Usitatibacteraceae > UKL13-2. The sequence goes on from JBKJMK010000191.1 coordinate 3,000, forward strand.
GCTGCCACGTGTTGATCGGGCAAGCCAATCGTTGATTCTGCACACTACCTCAGGCATGCCTGCGCTGCAGGAAAGTAAATGGGGAATTCTTGAGCCACGTTTTGATGCGCCGGTGGTGCTGATCGAGGCCATTGAATTCGTGCTGATGCCGGGCGTCGCGTTTGACCGTTTTGGCAATCGGCTTGGCTATGGACGCGGTTATTACGATAAATTGATATCGACCGCAAACCAGGCGCTGGTGCGGGTTGCAGCGGCGTTCGCGTGTCAAATTGTTGATCATGTGCCGGTTGGATCACGTGATGAAAAAGTCCACCGCATCATTACCGAAAGCGAAATAATTGTGACCTCACATGACCGCTAAACTGATCGATGGAAAAAAGATTTCCGACTTCTTCCGCGCTGAATATAAACTGCGCGTGGATCGACTCATTGCACACGGGACGCGGCCTGGTCTGGCCGTGATCATCGTCGGCAATGATCCTGCGTCGTTGGTGTACGTGCGCAACAAGGCGCGCGCCTGCGAAGTGATTGGCATGCATTCTGAAGTGCATGCGTTGCCAAGCGGGATTTCGCAAACTGCGCTCACTGCGTTTGTCGAAGCGCTGAACGTCAATCCGACCATTCACGGCATTTTGGTTCAATTGCCATTGCCAGCGCACATCGATGATCGCGCCGTGATCGAGGCGATAGCTGCGGGTAAGGATGTCGATGGTTTTCACTACGCCAATATGGGTGCGCTGGTAATCGATGAGAGCTGGTTTCCGCCCTGCACCCCCTATGGTGTAATGAAAATGCTGGAGTATGAGGGCATTGGCATTGAGGGAAAGCATGCCGTGATTGTCGGACGCTCCAATATTGTTGGAAAACCGCAGGCAATGCTGATGCTGAAGGCGGGCGCAACCGTGACCGTGTGTCACTCCAAGACGCGCGATCTGGGTAAATTCACCAGGGATGCCGATATTCTCGTGGCCGCCGTGGGCAGGGCTGGCATGATCAGCGGAGACATGATCAAGCAGGGGGCTGTGGTAATTGATGTCGGCATTAATCGGCGGGCGGACGGGAAGCTGGTAGGTGATGTGGATTTTGCATCTGCGGTGAAGGTGGCTTCGACGATTACACCGGTGCCAGGTGGCGTCGGACCGATGACGATCACAATGTTGCTGGGGAATACCCTCAAGGCCGCTGAACGCGAGGCAGGGTTGGGCGGGTTGGGGCGTGAAACAATGCTGGCGTGATCAGTGGAGGTCTACATTTCCCCTTCTCTTCGGCACAGGCTGACTCGCCGAGTCGCACGAACTCACTGATAATAGGGCCATGCGCCCTGCCACCAGGGCTAAAGGTTTCAACGCCATGATAAATTCCGCACCCAATGCGCCATACGAAAACGGTTTGGATAAAAATCCAGCCAACTACACACCCCTGTCACCGCTTTCTTTTTTGCCGAAGGCCGCCGCAGTTTATCCAGACCGTCTGGCCGTGGTCCACGGCGCACGTCGTTTCACTTGGGCTGAGGTGTATGCGCGGGCCAGACTATTGGCCAGCGCTTTGCAGCGGTGCGGCATCGGTACGGGGCATACGGTTGCTGCCATGCTCGCCAATACACCAGAGATGGTGGAAATGCATTTTGGTCCGCCGATGATTGGAGCGGTGGTCAATGCGCTCAATACCCGGCTTGACGCCGAAGCGATTGCATTCATGCTTGATCACGCTGAGGCCAAGGTGCTTTTCACAGACAGTGAATTCGCGCCCACCATTGAGCGTGCCCTGCAACTCTGCAAAACAAAACCGTTGGTGGTCGATGTCATGGACCCCATGTTTACCGGCGAGGGGAAGGCACTCGGCGAAACCGATTACGAAGCGTTTATCGCGGCGGGTGACCCGCTATTTCATTGGTCGCTGCCGTCGGATGAATGGGAAGCCATCGCGCTCAACTATACCTCCGGCACTACGGGTAACCCAAAGGGTGTGGTCTACCACCATCGTGGCGCACACCTGAACGCAGTGGCCAATATCCTTGAATGGTCGATGCCGCGACACAGCGTTTATCTCTGGACCCTGCCAATGTTTCATTGCAATGGCTGGTGTTTCCCTTGGACGATTGCGGCGAATGCAGGTACCCACGTATGTTTGCGCAAGGTCGATGCGAAAGTAATTTTTGAATTGATCCGCGAGCACCATGTCACGCATTACTGCGGCGCGCCGATCGTACACAGCATGCTCATCAACGCGCCCGCTGAAATGAAGCGCGGGATAAAACAGAAAGTGCACGCGATGGTCGCAGGTGCCGCGCCGCCTGGCGCGATGATCGAGGGCATGGCGAAGCTGGGGTTCGCGTTGACACATGTTTATGGCCTCACCGAAACCTATGGCCCCGCGTCCGTCTGTGCGCAGCACACGGAATGGCAAACATTGGCGGTTGACGAACAGGCGCGCCTCAATGGCCGTCAGGGCGTGGCGTATTTGCTGCAAGAGGGAATGTCAGTGATGGACGCAGAAACCATGCTGCCGGTGCCAGCCGATGGCGAAACCATGGGAGAAATCATGTTTCGCGGCAACATTACCATGAAAGGTTATCTCAAGAACGAGACGGCCACCGCCGATGCCTTTGCGGGTGGCTGGTTTCACTCCGGCGATCTCGCCGTGATTCATCCCGATGGCTACGTGAAAATCAAAGACCGCGCCAAGGATGTGATCATTTCTGGCGGGGAGAATATTTCCTCGCAAGAAGTGGAAGACGTGATTTGCCGCCATCCCGCCGTAATGCTGGCCGCAGTTGTTGCAGCGCCGGATGAAAAATGGGGTGAAGTTGGATGCGCGTTTATCGAACTCAAAGAAGGAGGCGTGGCGACCGCAGAGGAAATGCTGGCATTTTGCCGCGAGCGCATGGCGCGATTCAAAGTGCCTAAAACGTTTCTGTTTCGGCCGCTACCGAAAACCTCCACCGGAAAAATCCAGAAATTTGTGCTCCGTGAGTGGGCAAAAAGCAAAGAGGCAATTGAATGAGGCATGGTTTTTATTCAGGACTATCCACAGCGGGTTTCCACCGCGTTCACTACACCGAATGGGGTGAGGAAGATAATCCGCGCGTGTTAATTTGCGCACATGGGTTAACGCGCTGTGGTCGCGATTTCGACACGCTGGCAAAGGCCTTGCAGAGCCACTATCGGGTGATTTGCCCCGACGTTGCCGGGCGCGGTGAGAGCGAGTGGCTGGCCAACAAATCAGACTACAACTACGGCCAGTACATGAGCGACATGACCGCGTTGCTTTCCCGCACAAACGTTGAGACGGTTCACTGGGTGGGCACATCGATGGGTGGCATCATCGGCATGCTCCTGGCATCGCATGCGAACACGCCGATCACGCGCTTCGTGATCAACGACGTTGGTTCATTTATTCCCAAGGCGTCACTGGAACGGATTTCAATGTATCTTGGCTCGTCGCCACGCTTTTCAGATTTTGAGTCCATCGTCATGGCGGTGCGAGCCGTCAGTCCATTCGGTGAAATGTCAGACGACACATGGCGCGAATTGACGGTTCCACTGGTGAAACAGCAAACCGACGGTAGCTGGCAGTTCCGCTACGATCCGGGCATTGGCGACGCGTTCAAACTAGGCGCAATTCAGGATGTGGATTTATCCGGCGTATGGGAAAAAGTGGCGTGCCCGGTGCTGATCACGCGTGGCGTGGATTCGGATTTACTGTTGAAGTCAACCTTTGAAAGCATGTGCCGAAAATCCGGCGTACGTGGCGTTGAGTTTGCAAATGTTGGCCATGCACCGATGTTTCAGGAAGCTTCGCAAATTGAGGCAGTACGGGCTTTTTTGCTGGGGTAATGCCGAACGCGCACCTGAGTGCCGCCGGTTAGCCCGAATCCGCTTGGCGTGATCTGGATGTTGCACCAGTAAAAGGGTACTTCTCAGGTTATGCCGTCGTAAATGCCTGTTGTGTACCCCGGCCTCTCCTGCCCGGCGCTCATTTGTCGATGGCCTCTTCGTCACAGATTATTTTGCGCACTGTTGCGCTTTCCCGGGATATTTCGTCGGCAAGCGTGGAAGTGTTTTCTGCGTTTGCGAAGTGCGTAAAATCCCTGGCCAGCGCCTGGTCTCAACCAGTGCGAATCTGGGCAGAACAATTATTGGCGGGTGTTTCCAGACATAAAGCTCTTGCGAGGCGCATGGATAAAGGAGTTTACCCGGATGGTTACTTTGCGACAGAAGCCGACTGCAGGCCCATCACGCCGACGATGATGAGTGTGAGTGAAACCATCTTGATCGCGGTTGCCGGCTCTTTAAAATAGAGTATTCCAATCGCACCGGTTAGCGCTGTGCCCACGCCTGACCAGATCGCGTACGCCACGCTCAGCTCTATCGTTTTGACGGCAACCGTATTGAGTGCGAACGCGCAGGCGTAAAACACAAACATCATGATGCTTGGCGTTATTTCGGTGAAGCCACGGGAGAGCTTCATGCAGGTGGTGCCTGCGACTTCAAACAGTATTGCGCCGCTCAGGAAATACCACGCTGAATGCATAGAATTGTTGGTTCGACTGAAATTATTATTTATGCGAGCGCTTGCGCCGCACGTCCATTTCGCGTTCAAGCCGGCCGAGTATCTTTTCCGATTCCACCTCGGCTTCGCGGTAAAGCAGGGGAAAAACACCCTTCAGGCAACTCCATTCGCGGTGCAGGAAATAGCTGCGTGTTTGCTCAAGCATCTGTACGTCGCGCTGTGCGCGCAATTCGACCATGTGGCCATCGAGGATTTCGCGCATACGAATTTCGGCAGCTAGCTGCAACTGGCTGATGCCACGTATTTCCGGCGCACGCGTGCGTAGTTCGACCTCTAGCGGCACGTCCTTCAACTGCAGAACGTCCTTCATCCGCGAAACCTGGCGAATTTTAGTCGTGCGCATGCGGCATTCGGCTTCAATGTCGTTGATCTTGTCTTCAATCGAGCTTGCAGGAGAGGGCATGTTTCGGCGTGACGGAGGGGGTAGCACTAAGGATTCTATCCTACGTCACTTGCCGTAAATTTTATCAAGGCGTAGCGTATTACTTTTGGTTCGTAATGGGCACAACGTAGAATATCCTGACGCTTCAAGGGTACACACGAAAGTCTACGTTTCAAAACCCGCAATCCAGGACCAACATGAATATCAATTCGTATTTTTCCAAGGAACTCTTCACAGGCAAAACCGTATTCATCACCGGTGGAGGAAGTGGAATCAATCTTGGCGTGGCGAAAAATTTCGCTGCGGTTGGCGCCAATATCAGCATCTGCGGCCGCACACAGGTAAAGCTGGATGACGCCGCTGGCCAATTGCGGGCAATCGGTGCCAAGGTGTGTACCGCTGTCGCGGACGTGCGTGAATTTGCGGCACTGGAGGTTGCGCTATCGAAGACCAGGACCGAACTGGGGCCGGTCGACGTGCTGGTGTGCGGCGCGGCAGGAAATTTCCTGGTGCCGGCTGAGCAGTTGTCGCCAAATGGCTTTAAGACTGTTATCGATATTGACCTGATGGGATCGTTCAACGCGTCGCGTGCGGCATTTTCGCAGCTGCAGGAAACGCGTGGATCGATCATTTTCATCTCTGCGGGACAAGCCTACATGCCCTACGCGTATCAGGTGCACGTTGCGGCAGCGAAGGCCGGTATCGACATGATGATGAGAAATCTCGCGCTCGAGTGGGGCAAGTACGGCATCCGCTGCAATAGCATCGCGCCGGGCCCGATCGAAGGCACCGAGGGCATGAAGCGGCTCTCGAGTCCGGACGCGTTGGCGCAGTTGACGGCGGGTATTCCGTTGGGGCGCATGGGCACCGTCGATGAGATCGGTCAGGTGGCGGTGTTCCTGGCCTCGCCACTTGCCTCGTATGTTAGCGGGACGTTGCTCGTCACCGATGGCGGGCAGAATCTGGCTGGCTCGGCGTTATTCAATCTGGGCGCTGCAAAGATGATGACGGCACAAGCAGCCGCGAAAAAATAATAAATTTGGAAACAAAAAATGACCATACCCGCATTCGACACCCTGCAAGTCACCCTCGATAAACACATCGCTCATGTGCGGTTCAATCGTCCCGACAAAGCCAACGCCATGAGCCGCGCGATGTGGGGAGAGATCGGCGGTGTATTCGACTGGATCGATGCCACGCCTGACGCACGGGTCGCGGTGATTACCGGAAATGGCGCGCACTTCACTTCCGGTATCGATCTTGCGATGCTGGCGGGCGTTGCTGATGAGGTTGATGATGATTGCGAAGGCAGGAAACGCGAGAAGCTGCGCCGTGTGATTCTTGATTTGCAGGCGTCGCTTACCAGCATCGAACGTTGCCGCAAACCAGTGCTCGCTGCCATTCATGGTGCGTGCATCGGTGGCGGCATTGATCTCATCTGCTGCGCTGACATGCGCTATTGCTCAGCAGAGGCTTATTTTTCGATCAAGGAAATCGACATGGGCATGACGGCCGATGTTGGCACGCTACAACGCCTGCCGAAGCTGATCGGCGACGGTATGGCGCGGGAGCTGGCCTACACGGGGCGCAAACTTCTGGCCGATGAAGCGCGTGGTGTCGGCTTGGTCAATCGGGTTTTCGACACACCCGAGGCGCTATTGCAGGGCGCAATGCAGATCGCGGCAGATATTGCCGCCAAATCGCCGCTGGCAATTCGTGGCACCAAGGAGATGATCATCTATGCGCGCGATCATACGGTGGCAGACAGCCTCAACTACATTGCCACATGGAACGCGGCGATGTTGATGTCGTCGGATTTGCAGGAGGCAATGATGGCAGGCATGCAGAAGAAAGCGCCGACCTTCAGGGATTAACTTCTGCCAACAGGCCTTTCTTTCTCAGCATTGGTGTCACTATCGGCGCGCGGCCACGAAACCCACGGTAGGCTTCGCTGGGCTCCATCGTGTTACCGCTTGAATAGATGAATTTGCGTAAACGCGCTGCGGTGGCGACATCGAATGGATCGCCGGCCTCGTTGAATGCCTCATAGCCGTCCGCATCGAGTACTTCGGCCCAGAGGTATACGTAATACTGTGAGGCATAGCCAGAACCCGAAAACAGGTGCCCAAAATGCGGCAGTCGATGACGCATCAGAATCTGTTTTGGCATGCCGATCTGCTGAAGTTGCTGCGCCTCAAACTTGGCGATGTCGAGATCCGCCATTGAAGATTGCGAATGTAGCGCCAGATCCACCAACGCGGAAGAAGTGTATTCAACGGTCTCAAAGCCCTGGTTGAATTGGCGCGCAGCTTTCAGGCGCTTTATCAGCGCATCCGGAATTGCCTCACCGGTTTCAATGTGCCGCGCGTGGCGTTTTAATACATCCGGCTCTGACAACCAGTGCTCAAATAACTGTGACGGAAGCTCCACAAAATCGCGCAATACGCTGGTACCGGAAAGACGTTCGTAGTGCACGTTTGATAACAGCCCGTGCAGGCCGTGGCCAAACTCATGAAACAGCGTGCGCGCGTCGTCGAAGCTTAACAACGTCGGTTTGCCTGCTGCACCTTTGGCGAAATTATTGTTGTTGGAGACGATCGGCGTGACATTTCCATCGATGCGGCTTTGCGCGCGATAGTTGCTCATCCATGCGCCACCGCGCTTGGTGGGGCGCGAAAAATTATCGTGTAGAAACACGCCCACCAGCGAACCGTCCGCATTCTGTACTTCGTAAATTTTTACGTCCGGGTGATAAGCCTTCAGCTTCGGCTGCAGAATAAACTTGAGTCCGAACAGCCGATTGGCGCATTCAAACGCGGCCTCCACCATGCTTTCCAGTGAGAAATACGGCTTCACCGACGCATCATCGAGATCATAACGTGCCTGACGTACTTTCTCAGCGTAATAGCGCCAATCCCAGGGCGCGATGGTAATGTTTTCGTCTCTTGAAAGCGCCATCGCTTGCAGTGCTTCACATTCAAGCATCGCCTTCTCTTTTGCGGGTTTCCATACTTTCATCAACAGATCAAGAACTGCACTTTGCTTGCCAGCCATCGTGTCGCTCAGCGCATAGTCGGCGTAATTCGCGTAGCCGTGTAAGGATGCTTGCTCCAGCCGCAGCGCCATGATTTCGGCAATGATGTGCGTGTTGTTGAATTTCCCGGCACCTTCATTCACACCTTCACCGCGGCCGGTCCACGCCTTGTAGGTCTGCTCGCGTAATGCGCGATTATCCGAAAACGTGAGGAAGGGCACGATCAACGAACGAGAAATGGTGATCACAAAACCATCAATGCCGCGCTCAATTGCTGCCTGCCTGGCACCGGCGCGCACAAATTCCGGCAAACCGGCAAGATCATCTTCGGACTTCAGCACCAGGCTGTAAC
>JBKJMK010000086.1:0-8074 GCA_046596005.1 Usitatibacteraceae bacterium
TGACAGCGCGTCGGCATGGATACGAATCTTTGTCATGCTGCCTGTGCTGCTCATTTCCTCGTTTCTTCTCGTTCAACTTTGGCAGAAGCTCTTCCATCGGCGCGATGCTTCGAAAAAATAGCCTATGACCCGTGCCGCCAGTATTGCCGAGGCTCACACATACTTCGATAGCAAATCCTTCCACGCTGACCTCGCGCGTCGCGTCGCGATACCCACCGAGAGTCAGAATCCGGATCGCGCGCCTGAGCTCAATGCGTATTTGGCGAGCGAACTCACGCCGTCGCTTGAATCAATGGGTTTCGATTGCCGCATCTATAAGAACCCTAAAAACGGCGGCCCGTTTTTAATTGCTACGCGAGCCGAAAGCCCGGCGCTGCCGACCGTGCTTTCCTATGGCCACGGTGACGTGATTCGCGGCCTTGATGCGCAGTGGCGGCCAGGCCTTGCGCCATGGACACTGATTGAAGAAGGTGAAAAACTTTTTGGGCGCGGTACTGCGGACAACAAGGGCCAGCATACGATCAACATTGGCGCATTGAGAAGTGTGCTCAAGGCGAAAGGCAAGCTGGGCTTCAACGTGAAGTTGCTGGTTGAGACGGGCGAGGAAACCGGCTCGCCGGGACTGAACGAATTTTGCGCAGCACATCGGGCAGAGCTGCGCGCGGATGTGTTCATTGCCTCTGATGGCCCGCGCGTGGCACCAGAGCGGCCCACGATTTTTCTCGGCTCTCGCGGTGTGATGAACTTCGACCTCACCGTTGATCTCAGGCCAGGCGCGCATCACTCAGGCAACTGGGGTGGATTGATTGCCGACCCGGGTATTTTGCTCGCGCATGCAATTGCGACCATCACGGATCGCAATGGCGCGATTCGTGTGGCGGCGTGGCGGCCTGGGCCGATTGCAGAATCTGTCAGGAAGGCACTCGCCGATTGTGAACCTGGCGGCGGCGACGAAGCACCCCAGATAGATGTTGACTGGGGCGAGCCGGGTTTGACGCCCGCTGAACGGGTATTCGGCTGGTCGAGTTTTTCAGTGCTGGCGATGAAGGTTGGCAATCCGGAGTTTCCGGTAAACGCAATCGCGGGACGGGCTTGGGCGAGATGCCAATTGCGGTTCGTGGTCGGCGTTGACCCTGACGATGTAGTGCCCGCATTGCAGCGGCATATGATTGCCGAAGGTTATCCGCAGGTCACGGTCACACCCGCGCGCGACGAAGCGATGCATGCGACCAGGCTTGATCCCGATTCAAAATGGGTGCGTTGGGCGGTCGCGAGTATCGAGCGCACGACCGGAAACAAACCCGCGATACTGCCCAATCTGGGGGGCTCGCTCCCGAATGAAGTCTTCGCCGATACGCTGGGCCTGCCGACGATATGGATTCCGCATTCCTATTCCGCCTGTTCGCAACACGCGCCGAACGAGCACATGCTCGGCTCGATTGCGCGTGAGGGGCTGGGGATCATGGCGGGAATTTTCTCGGACCTTGGCGAAGTCCAATTGCAGTCATTTTAAAACTACGAAAGCACCAGAAGATGATCCGTTCCATTATCGCCAGCATCCTGCTTGCTGCCTCGGCCGTCGCATTTGCGCAAGCCCAGGTACCAGCCCCGGCAGCAGCACCACCTGTCGAATACAGCATCAAGGAAAATTACACCAAGTACGAATATCGAATCCCCATGCGTGACGGCAAGAAACTGTTTGTTGCCGTGTACGTGCCCAAAGACCAGTCGAAGTCATACCCGTTCCTGATGGAGCGCACACCCTACAGCGCCGCGCCCTACGGTGTCGATTTCTCGCCTCGTCGTCTCGGGCCAGCGCCCGAGTTCACCAAGGCGGGCTACATATTTGTGGTTCAAGACGTGCGCGGCCGTTATATGTCGGAAGGTAAATTCGTCGAGATGACGCCGCATAAGCCGGTGAAAAAATCGTCCGAAGATGTTGACGAAAGCACCGACATGTTTGATACCGTCGAATGGCTGCTGAAAAATATTCCCAACCACAACGGCAAAGTCGGCATCTGGGGCAATTCCTATCCGGGATTCTTCGTTTCAGCGAGCATCATCGACAGCCACCCTGCAATCAAGGCCGCCTCGCCGCAGGCACCGATCGTTGACCTCTATATGAATGACGACAGCTATCACAATGGCGCATTCATGCTGGCGGCCAACTTCGGTTTCTATAGCAGCTTCAAACAACAGGACACGCCGACGGTGCAGCCTAAAAAATGGGAGCCTTTTGAATACGGCACCTCTGACGGCTACGAGTATTTTTTGAAACTTGGCACGCTGGCCAACATCGCCAAGGTGCTGGAGAAAGACAAAAACTCGCTATTTCCCGATCAGGCCAAACGCGATACCTACGAGGAATTCTGGAAGTCACGCAATATTGCGCCACACCTGAAAAATGTGAAAGCCGCCGTACTCACCGTTGGCGGCTGGTTCGATGCCGAAGATCCGCAGGGTCCGCTCACCACATACCAATCAATCAAGCAGTACAACCCAGGCACCTTTAATGCGCTCGTCATGGGCCCATGGACGCATGGGGGCTGGCAAAACAACGATGGTGCACAGATCGGGCGGGTAAGTTTCGGTGCAAAGACGGGCGAGCACTATCGCAAAAACATCCTGTTGCCGTTCTTTGAAAAATTTCTCAAAGACAAAAGCGACGTGAAGAATGAAACCAGGTTCCCTGAGGCGCAGGTCTTTGAAACCGGTACCAATGTGTGGCGCCAATTTCCGAGCTGGCCACCGAAAGCTGCGCAGAAGCGTACCTTGTATTTTCAGGAAAAGGGCAAGCTCGGCTGGAGTGCGCCCGCCGCCGCATCGGCATTCGATGAGTACATAAGCGACCCTGCCAAGCCTGTGCCATTTACCAACGCCGTCGCCACCGGGGTGCCGCAGGAGTACATGGTCGGCGACCAGCGCTTCGCCTCAACCCGCACCGATGTGATGGTCTACCAGACCGACGTACTCGAAGAGGACGTCACCATCGCAGGGCCGCTGTCGCCGCGTCTGTTTGTATCCACAACTGGCACCGACTCTGACTTTGTATTGAAACTGATCGATGTGTATCCGCCGGAGTATCCAGAGGAGCCATCGACAACCACCACGCGTCCAAAAGATCCGCAAACGCCACGCTTCGTGATGGCAGGTTATCAGCAGTTGATCCGTGGCGAACCGATGCGCGGCAAGTTCCGCAAGAGTTTTGAAAAACCGGAGGCGTTTGTGCCTGGCAAAGTCGAGGCAGTAAATTTTCAGATGCCGGATGTGCTACATACTTTCCGGCGCGGACACCGCATCATGGTGCACGTGCAAAGTTCGTGGTTCCCGCTGACCGACCTGAACCCGCAAACGTTTGTACGCATCCCGGAAGCGAAGCCGGAAGACTTCATCAAGGCGACGCAGCGCGTGTATCGATCGGGCGCACAAGCATCAGGACTTGAGGTGCTGGTACTGGCAAAATAGGTTTTCGCCATGGCAGGTTAAAACTCCAGCACTGGCGTGGCTCGCGGGCAATTATTGTGCGTAAAGCCGCGCCAGTGCTGGAGTTTCGCAATGGCACATTCCTTGAGACTTCACATTTCCGTCATTCTCCCCAGTAACGACGGGTTTTTTAGAAGTGACCTATTTCAACGTCTCAAGTATCTTCGCAACCACCACCTTGCCAGCCGGCGTCCACGGCGAAATCAATTCAAAGTGTCCGGCGTTTTCAAGTGAAATTAATTCCACGCTTTCCCCCATCGCTTTCGCGCGCGCCTGATAGCGCCATCCAATCGCGGGCGGTACGATGCCATCAAAGACGCCGTGAATCAGAATTTGCCTGACGCCTAGCGGCAGCAGTTCCGTCGGCGAGGTATCGAGGTAAGGTGCATTGCTGGGGCTGCCTGCAGTTGCCCGCGTTGCGGTATCGACCAATTGATCGATGGTCTTGTCGCCGCACGCATGCGCACCCGCGCGCGCGAAGTGCGCCAGATCGGGAATGGCAGCGATACCGACGACGGCCTTGAAGTTCACCGCCTGGTCGCGTTTAAGTGTGCTGCCTGCCGGAATCCGGTTTTGTGCGGCAACCCAGAGTGCGAGATGGCCACCGGCAGAATGTCCTGTTACCACCGCGCGGTTCAAGTCGAGATTGTATTTTTCCGCAATCGAGCGCAGGTGCGCAACAGCGTTTGCCACATCGTTGAACGTACCGGGATAACCGCCACCGATATGCCCCACGCGCCGATACGTGAGACTCCACACCGCCACGCCGTGCTTTCGCAAATCGTCCGCCAGAAACGCCACCAGCTCCGGCCCCGGCAAATCCGCGAGCCAACAGCCGCCATGAATCAGCACCACGACCGGCAGCGCACCTTTGGCGGGTGTCGGCGGCAGCCACAGTTCGCCATATTGCTGCGCATCCTTGCCGTAGGCGATCTTGTGGTCGGGCTGCGTGGATTTCAGTTCTGGTCTATTCAGAATCTGGCTGAAGGTAAGTGATTGCGATTCTGCGGAGGCGCTGGTCATGGCCAGCAATATAACAAGAATAAAATTGCGCACCGGTTGCCTTGGTTTACGGACGATGAAAGCAGGATCATCGCACACCGACATGATTCAACCGCCTGCGCTGCATGTGCAGCGCAGGCGCTTTACGCAGCTGCCAGCGCTTCGGACAGTGGCACGTATGAGAGACCTTGTGCGCTTGCCACCGGTTCGCAGGTGATCTTGCCATTTGCGACATTGAGTCCGGCGCCCAGATGCGCATCGTCTGTCAGTGCCTGGCGCCAGCCCTTGTCGGCCAACGCAAGTGTGAAGGGCAACGTCACATTGTTGAGTGCAAATGTGGAGGTGCGCGCCACCGCGCCCGGCATGTTGGTCACGCAATAATGCACGACGCCATGCTCGATGTAAGTTGGATTCGAGTGCGTCGTCGGGCGCGAGGTTTCCGCGCAGCCACCCTGATCGATCGATATATCGACAATGGCGCTGCCAGGCTTCATGCGCTTGACAATCTCGCGGGTGATGAGCTTGGGTGCGGCCGCACCGGGGACCAGCACAGTGCCGATCAGCAAGTCCGCGCGTTCCGCGTGGTGCGCGATATTGGCGCTGTTGGAAAACACCGTGCGCACGCGGCCCGAGAATTCGACTGCAACCCGCTTCAGGACATCAGCGCTGCGATCCAGTACCGTCACATCCGCACCCATGCCGTGGGCAATGAAAGCCGCATGCGACCCGGAGACGCCGCCACCCAAAATCACCACTTCGGCCGCTGCCACACCGGGCACGCCGCCCAGCAATATCCCGCGCCCGCCAGCCGATCCTTCGAGCGCACGCGCACCGACTTGCGGTGCAAGGCGTCCGGCGACTTCGGACATCGGCGTGAGTAACGGCAGCGCACCGCGCGCCGACGTCACGGTTTCGTAGGCGATGCAGATTGCGCCCGACGCGATCAAGTCGCGGGTCTGCTCGGCATCGGGCGCCAGATGCAAATAGGTGAACAGCACCTGTCCCCGACGAAGTCGCTTCCGCTCCACTGGCAGTGGTTCCTTGACTTTGACGATCAACGCCGCACGTGCGAACACTTCCTCTGCTGACGCGACCAGTTCCGCCCCGGCAGCGCGGTATTCATCATCGGCGATGCCTGCACCCACGCCCGCGCCTGCCTCAATGAGGACCTGATGGCCACGGCTGACGAGCTCTTGCACGGAAGCGGGGACCAGGCCGACGCGGCGTTCGTTGTCTTTGATTTCCTTCGGTGTTCCGACGATCATTCTGTTCTCCCGAATCGATTGTTGTGATTGTGTGCGGCTATTTTCCATCATTCACGAAAATAGTTTTCCGAAAAATACAGACTCAAGTACCCGCGCGGATCCCAGGCGGAAAGTGTTCGTAACGCCGCGCCAATGCTGGAGTTTCACGAAATAATCGCGGCTGGTCGTTCAGTAAAATCCCTTTTTAAATCCTTTTGCATCACCGACAGAAACAACGGTGAACGCACCAATCCGTCGAGCCACACGGCAAGCGGTCCATCGTACGCAGCGTCAAACCAGGTCTTGTCGACATGGGCAAACTGGCGGACGAATGGAAAGATGGCCGCGTCAGCGAAGCCCAGCGTTTCGCCCATTAGAAACGGCTGTACCGCCAGACGCGAATTCAACATTCGCAAGAACGCGCCCGCCGCATCCCGATCATGTTCGGCAGAATGTTCAGGCAACTCTGGCTGACCCCGGCCCGGGTATTTGTAGCGATCAAGACAGCGCTTGAATGATCCATCGTTTTCAGCGATCAAGGCCGCGGCTTCATCAGCCAATTCTGCGTCAGCGTTTATCCAGCCATCCGGATCGCGAATGGCCAGTGCCCAGCGCATGATGTCCAGGCTTTCATCGATGACGCTGCCATCAGCAAGCTGCAGCACCGGCACCGTACCTTTCGGTGAGAGCGCCAGCATCGCCTGCGGTTTGTTGCGCAGATCAACTTCGCGGGTCTCGACTTCCACGCCACTGACGTTGATTGCCAGCCGTGCGCGTATCGCGTAGGGACAGCGGCGAAAAGTATAGAGAACGGGTTTCATTGATCGTTTGAATGTGGTGCCTGCCGCCCGATTACGGCAGTACGACCCATTCCGCGCCCAGCACATTGTCGGCGCGATGCACCACGCTCATCCCGGCACGTGCTGCCCAGGGAATGATCTGGCGATGCAGCGGAATTAAGCAGCAGATGCATGAAATTCCGCGCGGGAAAATACGTCAAGTTCATGGCGCGCATCGTTTCTGCAACATGGCGATTCTGTTTCTCATTCAGTCTGCATGGTAACGCCGCTGTCGCGTACGCCACCAAATAATTTTAATGAAACCATGAGATCGACCGGCGAGAGGCGTAAAAAAATCAATTCAGGATGAGCCGCCTCAGCAGGGGCCAACACTCGCCCAACGGCAAGCGTTTGTCCTACGCATACATCAGTTCTTGCCGCTTTCCGGCGTACGGTGCACAGCATAAATTGTCGTTGGAACCGCTCAAATAGCGGATTCTCTTTCGGTCGAGTCGCGATCGTTTGCAACATTTTTTTTGGAGACAACACCATGAATAAAGATCAGGTTAAAGGCGCCTTAAAAGAAGCGGAAGGCAAGATTCAACAAGGCGTTGGCAAGGTTACGGGCAGCGAAAAACAACAGGCAAAAGGCCTCTTGAAGCAAGCGGCGGGCAAGACGCAAAAGAACTACGGCGACGCAAAGCAGGATGTAAAAGACATGGTCAAGGGTAACTAAGCGGCCGAAAGGAACAATACAGAAGTTGCCACCCGACCAGGCGCATCAGATCGAAAACGCCTCGGTTCGGTGTCATTGTTTTTTTCTGTAAGAAAGAGGTTTGACGCTGTGTGCTGGCCCGGCAATGCATCGGTCTCTACATTTAACCGCTTTTCTCGGCTGTGCGAATTGCCAATGAAGCCGCGTTTGACAAAGATCAACACACGGCGACTCGTGAAGCGTAGCTTGGTTGTGACCAATCCCCGAGGGGTGTCATGACCAATGCGCTGACGATCATTCATGGGAAACATCAATCAATCGTGTCCGCACTTCACGTGATCGTTTATTTCGTCGATCAACTGTGGGCAGACAGGCTGGCATCCGAAAAGAAGCGATTGCGACGCTTGCGTTTGCGCACCCATCGGCGCGGCAGCGGCGCTCGTGGCCGCAGTTAATATCCTTTCTGAAGGCCGCTTCAGCATCGTTTCCGGAATGACCAACACTCCCTGGTTGCGCTTCTACGGCAAGGTGCCGCCAACCCTGCCGTATCCGGACCTCACGCTCTATGAGGCCCTGTGCGCGACGGCGGCCCGTGTGCCTGCAGCAATCGCGTGGGATTTTTTCAATACCACCAGCAGTTACCGTCAATTCGTCGATGACATCGATTGCTGCGCCGATGCGCTGGCGGCGGTCGGCCTGAAAGCAGGCGACCGGCTGTTGATCTCGATGCCGACTTCACCGCAGGGTGTGATTGCGTTTTACGCTGCCAACAAATTGGGTGCCGTGCCGGCGCTGATCCATCCCCTGTCAACTGCGCCTGAAATCGAGCACTACCTGAACATCAGCAAGGC
>JBKJMK010000190.1:0-3058 GCA_046596005.1 Usitatibacteraceae bacterium
GAGCCAACAGTTGGCGCCCTCAGGGTGTCGTACAGGCAGCGCCTCAGCACGTTCATCAAGGAAGGCATCGCAGCTTACGAGGCACATTACGGGTCGGCTGACTTGATCATCGCTGCCGGCGAAATAACAATGCGTTGCGCAGCGCACGTTGATCATCCGAACATGTTGCTGAGCTCGCATTCCTCGCAGCTTCAGTCTCCCAAGTACGCTAACTGGTATGGGCAGCTTAAGTACCAGATAAAAACACTGCGTCGCGGTTGGCGCGCGCGGCAATTGTTTTCAGGAAAAAACGTTCATGTGGTTTCGGACGGCCTGGCCCGCGAATTGGTTACGGTTTTACGCGCTCGACCAAAGAGTGTGACGACCATCTACAACCCTTTCGATATCGAACGAATTCGTGAATGGGGCAAGCAATCCACACCTGAATCCGCGATGCAAACGCGCGAATTTATCATTGGCATTGGTGAATTCAATTATCGGAAAAGCTTTGAACGATTGATTCGGGCTTTTTCCCAATGCCAATTCAAGGGCGATCTGGTTCTGGTCGGCCAGGGTGGCGATGAAAAAAAACTGCGCAAATTGGCGCAAGACAGCGGGTTGGAAGAGAGGGTCAAATTTATTCCTTTCCATGCAAATCACTACGCCTTGTTGCGAAAAGCCAAACTGCTGGTATCGACCTCACGAAGCGAAGGGTTTGGCAACGTTTTGGTGGAGGCGGTCATTCTTGGTGTACCCGCGGTGAGCATTGATTGTCCGCACGGACCAAGGGATATTCTTCTGCCAATTTGCAGTGAAGCCCTGATACCGCCAGATCGTCTGGAGCTGCTTCCCGAGCGAATTGATCGTTTCATCGCGCGGCCCTATGCCATTGAACCTCACCATTTACAGCGTTTTACCCGGGATTTTGTACTCGGCCAGTATTTGTCTTTGATTGGGCGTCTCTGAAACGTTGTAAGACGCGATTTTGTTTTGATATTCTGCTATCTTCAATCCATGCTGCATGACGCCATTGATTTGACAATAGTTCGCCGCGCGCTGGTGGTAAAGCTGCGCCATCACGGTGATGTTCTGCTCAGCTCACCGACAATTCAGGTGCTGAAAAATCACGCGCCGCACGTCGAGGTGGACGCGCTCGTGTACGCAGACACGCGGGAAATGCTCACTGAACATCCGGCGGTCAGCGAAGTATTTTGTATCGACCGCGAGTGGAAGCGCCAGGGCCCGATCCGGCAAGGCGCGGCGGAATTGAAATTGCTGCGGGCATTGCGTGCGCGGCGATACGACCTTCTGATCCACCTCACCGATCATCCGCGTGGCGCGTGGCTGACACGCCTGCTGGCCCCTCGCTACTCGGTGGCTCAACGTGCGCAGGGTATCAACGAAGGGCGTGATTCGAGGTTGTGGAAAAACAGTTTCACCCACACCTATCCATCCCCCCGTGTAACCCTTCGCCACACTGTTGAGTCCAACCTCGATGCCCTACGGCGCCTCGGCATTTATCCAACCGAAGGGGAAAAGAAACTGGTGCTGGTTCCGGGCGAAGCGGCAGAGAAAAAAGTGCTGGCGTTAATGGCGCTGCACGGCATCGAACACAAGCGCTTCATTCATATTCATCCTACCTCGCGATGGTTTTTCAAGACCTGGCCACCGAGTCATTTTGCGCAACTGATACTGGAACTGGGCAAAAGTGGCGAACGCGTCGTTCTCACCGCCGCACCCACTGCGGACGAACGCGCCATGATCGCCGAGATCAAGAGTTTGCTGAAGGCGCCGGTCGTCGATTTGACCGGGTCGTTGTCATTGAAGGAACTCGCCGCACTCACGGCGCACGCCCGCGCATTCGTCGGTGTCGATTCCGCGCCGATGCATATGGCAGCGGCAATGCAGACGCCGACCGTTGCCTTGTTTGGCCCCTCCAGCGAGGGTGTCTGGGGACCGTGGGGCGTCGTCCATCGCATCGTCGCATCCACCGAGCCGCGCCATAGCTGCCGACCGTGCAACAACGACGGCTGCGGCGGATCCAAGGTGAGCGAATGCCTGACGCAGTTGCCTGTGGCGAAAGTGACGGCAGCGTTGAACGAGTTGCTCGCGCTTTCTTGAGCGCTAGTCAGGGACGACGCGCATACGCGCTGAAGACCGCCTCCATCTTGTCGAGCATGATATCGACGCCAAAGTGTTCACGCGCAAACGCGTGACTGGCACTGCCCATCTTCGCACGCAGCGACGCATCATCCATCAATTGCGCGAGGCCATCGGCCAGCGCCTGCGGATTCCTGGTGGCAACCATGATGCCGGTGCGGCCATCCTGTACCGCTTCACTGATCGCACCGACTGACGTGCACACTACAGGCAGGCCGCAAGCCATTGCCTGCATGATTCCTTGTGGCACACCTTCGTTGCCGTAGGAAGGCAAAGTGAAAATGTCGAATGCGGAAAGCCACTCCGGCACGTTGTCCTGATTGCCAACCAGCTTCACGACGCCATCGAGTTGTCTCGCTGCCGTTTTTTGCGTAAGCTTTTCGCGCTCAGGTCCATCGCCAACAATCACCAGCCGCCATTCCGAAAACGCGGCATTGCGGGCGCGCAACAACACCATCGCATCAAGCAAATCCTCATGACCCTTCCAGTCGCGCAGGGTCGCAACGATGCCGATGGTCGGGCGATTTTCCAGACCGAGTTTGGCGCGTGCGCCAAGCTGCTCCAGCGGTCGGTAATAGTCAAGCGCGATACCGGTACGCACCGAAGTCATGTGATGAAGTGGGTAGCTGTTGTCGCGATGCAATTGCTGCCGAAGTGCTTCGCCGGTGGTGACAATGTGCGCGGTGGCTTTGTCATAAAGCCAACGCGTGGAGAAATGATTGTTGATGGGCGTCGAGACGTGGCGTGTGCGCACCAGTGCGGGCGTGCCGTGCAAGGTGGCGCAGGCAACCGCTGCCAACCAGCTATCGGTTGAGCTGTGGGTGTTGATGATGGCGTATTCGCAGCCGTGCTGCCTAAGCCAGCGGCGCAACGTAAACAAGGGTTTGATGCGCTTGGTGGCGATGTCGATTGCCTCGAC
>JBKJMK010000234.1:0-2676 GCA_046596005.1 Usitatibacteraceae bacterium
GCAAAGGAAGTTTTTGATTTCGACGAAACCTATCCGATCTCGGAACTGGAAGCGCGCATTCCGGACTTGATGTCGAATGTCGCGGTCATTCACACGCCGCTCGGTGCCTCGGCTGAATGGGATACGTCCGTCACGCGCTGGCTGAACGTCGTGCGCGGCAAGGCGCGGCAGGGTATTTCGGCACCGGCCGAATTGCGCGATGTGCGCATGGCGTTGGGCCAAATGCGCCTGATCAAAGATGAGGTCGAGATCGACATCATGCAGCGCGCGAACAAGATTTCGTCGGATGCACATATCCGCGCGATGAAGATCGCCAAACCGGGGATGTTTGAATACGAAGTCGAGGCGGAGTTGTTGCATGAATTTGTCAAGAACGGCGCGCGCCAGCCGGCCTACGGCAGCATCGTTGCGACCGGCGGCAATGCGTGTGTGCTGCACTACCGCGAAAACACGGCACCGCTGAAAAAAGGCGACTTGATGCTGATCGATGCGGGTTGCGAGCTGGAAAGCTATGCGGCAGACATTACCCGCACATTCCCGGTTGCGGGCAAATTCAGCGGGCCGCAAAAAGATATTTACGAATTGGTTCTTGAATCGCAGATCGCGTGCATCAAAGCGGTGAAGCCGGGCGCGCCATTCGGAAAATATCACGAGGTTGCCGTCAATGTGCTCGCGCAAGGGCTGATCGATTTGAAGCTGTGCAAGGGCTCACTCGCGAGTGTGATCGAAAAAGAAACCTACAAGCAGTTCTACATGCATCGTGCCGGACACTGGCTGGGCCTTGATGTGCATGACGTCGGCGATTACAAGCATCGCGATGGCAAGTGGGTGGCGCTGGAGCCGGGCATGGTGTTGACGGTGGAGCCGGGCTTGTACATTCGTCCGGCTGATAATGTGCCCAAGCATTTCTGGGATATTGGCGTGCGGATCGAGGACGATATTCTCGTTACCAAAAAGGGTAATACCAACCTTACGGCATCGTGTCCGAAGTCGGTGAAGGATGTGGAAGCGTTGACGTCGGGTTAATTTTTTTCCATCGCACGCCCAGATGGATAGCATCATTGTCATCGGTGCCGGACCAGTCGGTGCGACATTCGCGCTGCTGGCGAAGCGCCAGGGGTTAAATGTCACCTTGATGGAAGCCCGCGATGGGCCTTCGCGCGAGACGCGCTCGCTCGCGCTCTCGCATGGCAGCCGCGATATTCTGGATGCCGCCAATGTATGGAACGCGAGTTTGAATGCGACCGAAATACACGCCATTCACACTTCGCAAAAAGGTGGCTTCGGGCGCTCGCTGATCACCCGCGAAGACGGCGGCGTTCCCGCGCTCGGTTACGTGCTCTCGTATGCAGACTTGCAAACGGCGCTGGATGCGGCGCTTGAAGCACAGCGCATTACGGTGCAGCGGGGTGCTGCGGTCACGGCGTTTGAGGAATGCGGCGACCATGTCGAGATTCGATTCACGCAGGCAGGTGGCGAGCATGTTTGCAAAGCTGCCGTCGTGGTACTGGCCGACGGCGGTGCCAATCTCGGCAAGGTGCCAGCCATTTCCATTTCCATCGCCGAGAAAGACTATGGCCAGGCGGCATTGCTGGGACATATCCAAACCGACACGCCGCATCGCGGCACTGCGTACGAGCGCTTCACGCCGGAAGGGCCTGCCGCATTGTTGCCGCACGGCGGACCGGGCGACTATTCGATGGTGTGGGTGTCCTCACCTGAACGCATCGACGAATTAAAGGCGCTGGACGATGCCGCGTTCCTGGCGGCGTTCCAGCAACACTTCGGCCATCGCGCCGGGCGTTTCAATCACATCGCAGGCCGCCGTAGCTATCCGCTCCGCTTGCGCACGGTTTCGTCGCGCGTGGCAGGCAATATTGCAGTGATCGGCAATACGGCGCAGGCGCTGCATCCGGTGGCGGGGCAGGGCTTCAATCTCGGGCTGCGCGACGCGAACGATCTGGCGCGCTTGCTGGCGGAGGCACAGCGTGGACAGGTCGACAAACCGAATTTCTCAAGCGCTTTAAAGCAACATGGGCAGGCGCGCAAAGAAGATGTGGAACGCAGTGTCGGATTCACCGATTTTCTGGTGGGGGCGTTTTCGAACGATCATCTCGCCGCCCGCCTGCCGCGCGGACTGGCGCTGGCAGCCGTTGACATGCTGCCGTTTGCGCGGCGCGCGCTGGCAAAGCGCATGTTGTTTGGTGCGCTGAAATGAATGCGCGTCTCGTCATCGTTGGCGGCGGCCCGGTGGGACTGGCGTTTGCCTGTGCCGCGTCGCGCCTGGCCAATGTTGATGTCACCGTCGTCGAACGAAGTGCCGCGCCCACAGCCGCAATTGCATCGACGGCGGCATTTGATCACCGCGTCTATGCGCTATCGCCCGCGTCCCTCGATTTTCTTGTTGAACTTGGTGCTTCGCCCGATCCCGCGCGCGCGTCCAAAGTGCGCGCCATGCAGGTATGGGGCGACGACGCGAATCCTCAAAGTCATCTCGACTTGTCGCAGGGTCAGCCGATTGCCACCATTGTTGAGCATGCAGCGTTGATGGTCGCGCTGGAGCAGGCGGTTGCCCCTGCGACAAGTCGAGATGACTTTGGGGATTCGCGTCGTCGCCCCATACCTGCATGGCGCGCACTTTGGACGCGCGCGCGGGATCGGGCGAAGCACCAAGTT
>JBKJMK010000323.1:0-4869 GCA_046596005.1 Usitatibacteraceae bacterium
CCTGCACCATTGAGGCTTCGCAGGGCGGCAACGGAAATTTCAATCCCGCGCAGAATGTTTCCATTGACATCCGGCGCGGGATTGAAATTTCCGTTGCCGCCCTGTGCAGCCTCAATGGTGCAGGTGCCATTGTCGACCATCGTCACCGTGTTGGACGTGGTACCGGGCATGGTGCAGATTGTCGGCGTCAACGAGGTGTAGGTAATCGCCAGGCCAGACGACGCCGAAACAGAGGATACCGAGAATGTGCCATTGGCGATAAACGCCTTGTTCGACTGCGCCGGGAAAGTGATGGTCTGATTCCCCTTGGAAATCGTAATCGAGCGCTGCACCGACGAAGCCGCATTCCAGTCGGTATTTCCCGGCTGGGCGGCAACGATGGTGCAAAGCCCTTGGGCAATCATGTTGACAACGGTGCCGGACGCGGCCTTGGTGCATATGCCGGTTGTGATCGATGAATACTGGATGCCCAGACCGGAGGACGCGCTGGCGACGGGGTTAAGGTTGAAGGTGCCACCATTGGAAAACGATGGTGTTACGACTTGCGAGCCGAAGGTGATTGACTGGTTTCCCGGGTTGATGGTGACGTTGCGCGTCACCTGTGTCGCTGCAAAGTAAGTACCGTTGCCGCCCTGATTGGCGCGTAGGGTGCAGGTACCGGCACCATTCATCGTCACGGTGGTGCCGCTAACCGCGCAGATGCTGGTATCGGCAGTGGAATAGGAAATTGACAACCCCGAACTGGCCGACGCAAGCGGACTGATCGAAAAAGTACCGCCGTTGGAATAAGTGCGCGGAGACGCCTGCGCGCCGAACGTAATGGTCTGGTTGAACTTGGGGACCGTGACCACCAGGCTGGTCGCGTTATTCCACTCCGTGTCGACGCGCGCGGCCGCATAGATTGTGTGGGTTGAGCCGACCGCAGCACCGCCGGGGACGGTGTAGTTGAAACTGAAGGTACCATTGCCGCTGGCGTCAGTGTCTTTGTCAGTGCTGTTGTGAGTCAGGTCGTCGTCAGGCTTCTGCAAATAGATGGAACTCTCGCTGAGCGTGCCGTCGCTCGCGGCAATATTGGTTCCCATCTTCCTGGTTGCGGTGCCGCCGCTGATATTGATGGTGTAGGCCCCTTGCGCGCCAGCGGCCAAAGAGGTGGTCCCGCTGATCGAGACACCCAGTGTCTTGTCGGGACTATGACAGGACCCGCAGCCGAGACTGCCGCCATCCTTGAGCGTTCTGCCCGTGATGCCGCTCGAGGAGCTCAGAGCATCGTCGGCCCAGGTGGCGAGCAACAGCAACGCCATCATAGTAATGGTTGCCGAGACCATTCGCAGGCAAAAACCCAGTGGGTTTGTTCTCGATGCAACGCTTGCTTGTTGGTAGATCGCCATCAGTGTCCCCTTGGTTGCGCGCGAGTTTCTTGACCTATTTTGATACAGGTTTTGCCGACGCAAGTCCCGGCCAGCTCTCAGCACGAATGCGCGCGACCGGCTTGCTCCCCCCCTTGCCGTCAGGATGGAAAACGATGATCTCGCCGAATTCCAGATCCATCGCCTGATGCGGCGGCCCGCCGCCGTGCATATGGCTTACGACCAGCGTATTGGTGCCGGTGCGCGGCATGGTGGCTAGTTGCCGCATACGGGCGGCGTAAAGATCAATGCCCGGAGAAGTTGGAACTTGTGCCAGATCATCCGAAAGCTCGACTTCTGCTGCATCGACGAGTCGCGCGGTTTCCTGCACACGGCAAACCGGCGAAGTCAGTACCCGACCGACGGGAATACCCAGTTGCTTCAGTTGCAGGCCCAATTCCCGCGCGGCCGCTGCACCTTTTGGCGAAAGGTTGCTCACATTGCATTGTTCGGTGATTGCGCCGGTTTCCGTGTGACGCAGGTAGAGCACGAAACCGCCTTTGCGTAACCAATCCAGTTGCGACTCTGCGGCAATTGCGGAGGCAGGTTCAATCACCGGATTCAAGCGCCGCACCGATGCCTTTGGCGGCGCAACGGTAATTACGGTGCCTGCGGCGGCGGACCCGGGAACCGCCACGGGATCGGCGGCAAATGCTCGCGCCATCACTGTCATCGCCAGGACAAGCAACGAGAACGCGAACAGCAGCGACCTGTTATGCGCGGCATTGTCGCGAGACAATTTGGTCACCGGCACGCAGTTCATGTTGTCTCGCTGCGGAATGACCAGCACCGCAAAACAACCCGGCGGGCACATACGGTCGGTGGCGCGATCGACAACGGCGCATTGGTGCAGAAAAACTCGGCCATGACCCCTCCCTCCGCCATCGAATGCCAGAATCGTAATCCGCCAAAATCCCGCCAGTTCACGAGAAACACGCACGATTACAATTCTGAAAGTCTAATCCGCGCCGCCCCCGCTGCAAAGGAAATTCCGCACATAGCCATACCGTATTTGAGGGGTTAGATGTGGGTGCCTTCTACGCTGCGCCCGGACGTTTGTATGCGCAATTCAATGCAACGTGAGACGTAGATCGCCATTTGGCGAGCGTTCTGGCGGCATTTTGCGCCGGGAGCCGCACCAGTGCTAGGGTTTGTCTGCTTACTAGGGCAACACCAACCCCGACCGCGCCTTCACGGCCGAGATATCGCTGTTGGTAATGGTGCCGTTGGCATCGAGATCGAAAAGGAAATTATTACCCATGCCAACCGACTGCCCGACCCGCGCCTTCACCGCGCTGATATCCGCCGCGCTCACCGATTGGCTGTTGCTCACATCACCCACCAGGAAGCCGATTGACGTCGATACCGTCAACGCGCCGTTCACCCCGGTGGCCGTCACGGTCACCCGCTTATTGTCGGGGATGCCGGTCAGGGTGACGATGAGATCGTTGCCACTGAAGGAAGATGAAGCCGTGCCCACGTTAACCATACCGGCATCCAACACCGAGAGCGAAGTCACACTGCTCACCGGGTTGTTGAATCGGAAAATGATGCGATGACCTGAACCAAGGGCGCGTGGCTCAACGGTAATGGCGCCGTTGATAGCCGCCATGCCGTTGACCGTCAGGTCCTTGTCCCCTGCCGCGCCGTGGGTCTTGCGGGAATACACGTTGTTGGTAAAGGCAATCGCCACCGGCGTCACCATCACTGACCCCGAAACGGGGCTGGTTCCGGCGAGATTGGTGGCTTGCACGGTACAGGAATAGCTAACGCCGTTGGTGAGGCCGCTGACAACGATGGGTGAGCCGACACCGTCGACGGTGACGCCGTTGCAGTTGACCGTGTAGCTGGTGATCGGTAAGCCGCCGCTATTGGTCGGCGCAGAAAAATTGATCGTGGCCTGCGTATTGCCGGCTTGTGCGGCGCCGATCGTCGGTGCTGCCGGCGCGATACCGGTGATCGCCACGCTTTGCGTTACCTGCGCCGCCGCGGCGTAGGTGGCGTTACCGGCCTGATTGGCGGCGATGGTACAGATGCCGGCCGTCAGCATGGTAAAGGTGGTGCCGCTGACCGAGCAGACCGACGGCGTGGCCGAACTGTAGACGATCGGGTTCATGGAACCGCCGCCGGTGGCTGGCGGTGAAATCATCACAACACCATTCTGAACATAGGTTCGCGGAGTGACCTGCGCGCCGAAGGTGATGGCCTGCGGGGTGAGACTGACCGTGATGGTCAAGGTCGCCATGCCGGTGCCACCGGGACCCGTGGCGGATAGCGAAACCATGGTCGTACCGCCCGCCGAGGGCATGCCGGAAATCACACCCGTCAACATCTCAACAGACAACCCGCCCGGCAGGTTGGTCGCGTTGTAGCCTGTCGGGCCGTTGCTGGCGGCGATCTGATAGCTGAACGCCTGGCCGATGGTGGCGGTCACGTTCAACGAACTGGTAATCACCGGTGCCGCCGGCGTCACCGTAACGCTCACCGTGCGCACATCGGTCTGAACACCCGCCTGCACGGCGCGATAGGTAAAGCTGTCGGTGCCGACAAAGCCATTGTTGGGTGTGTAGGTAATGGTGGTGCCGGCAAATGACAATGTGCCGTTGGCCGGGGCACCGGCTTGTTGCAATGAGGTTAGTGCCGCTGACGGGGTATTCAGGAACACCTGCGAGGCCACACTAATGCCCACCGCCGTGTTCACGGGCGTGGTGGCGCTCACCGCCGGAATGAATTCGCGGATGTATTGGGCGACATCATCGCGTTGCTGAGTGGTCAGGCCATTGGTAAAGGCGACCATTGCACCCATGGCACCGCTGGGATTGGCGATCACATAGGAAAGCACCGTGCGGTCGGCACCGCCGGCATTGAGACGGAAGATAGTGGGCGACCCGGCGTGGCAACCACCCAGTGCGCAACTGTTGGCCCACACCGTCGCGCCGGGCAGCGCATTGGGCGTGGCCATCAGGCTGTTGGAAGCAACGCTGGTGCCGAAGGCGTTGGTCGCGGTGACCGTGCAGCTGTAAGGTATGCCATTGGTCAATCCCGTCACGGCGATCGGCGAGGTGGTGCCTGCCTGGATATTACCGCCGCAATTGGCGGTGTAGCCGGTGATGGCGCCGCCGCCGTTTGAGGCGGGCGCACTGAATGCCAGCGTGATCTTCAGGTCACCGCCGGTCGCGGTATTGAGGGTTGGTGCCCCCGGCGCGCTGCCGGTCAAGGTGATCGACTGCGTGACCTGTGTTGCCGCCGAGAAATTGGCGTTGCCGGCCTGGTTCGCGGCAATGGTGCAGGTGCCGGCCGTGACCATCGTCACTGTGGTGCTGCCAATGGTGCACACGCCGGTGGTAATCGAGGTATGCGTGACGGCGAGACCGGAACTCGCTGTTGCCGCCGGCGCCAGCATGAAGGTGCCGCTCGCCACGGACGCGCGAGGACTCATCTGCGCGCCGAAACTGATCGACTG
>JBKJMK010000380.1:0-2659 GCA_046596005.1 Usitatibacteraceae bacterium
TTGGTCGCTAACAAGGAAAAAGATCAGGCCATTGCAGGCCTCGTTTTGACGCGAAGACTACGCGCTAACTTCATGAATTACAAATATTATTCGTGGGGAAACCTCAGGGTCAGTATCGATTGATTTTCTATGTGTTCAATCGATACTGACCCTATTGATCCGCTGACCCTATTGATCCGATGACCCTATTGATCCGCTATTGATCCTCGTCTTATCGATTCCTGCACAGCACCAAGCAAGCCAAGAGTCAGATCAAGGCTCGGGAACAGAGCAAGAAATCGAATCTGAAGGAGACGCAGGCAGCTATGAAAGAAGAGGAACCGTTCTAACGGACAGCCGAGCGCGGGGCGCCGCTCAGTGCAATTTGACGATGAAAAAAGGAGTCACTACAATCACAGAAGCGATATAGTTATCCACAGCTGACTGGATTCACGTCAGCAAAAGCCCCTGGTCAATATTGATCCGGCACAGGCGATCAAAATTCATCCGGTGCCAACACGCCAACCTTAGAAAGGAACGTCAGCCATGAACACACTGTCCCCGGCTCGAATCATGGAGGTCGGCATGGCCTTCTGGCCAGCCAAAGTCCTGCTCTCTGCGGTAGAGCTAGGGCTTTTTACAGAACTTGGCGCCAATTCCATGACTGGCCGCGAGCTGCATGGCGCTCTTCAGTTGCATCCGAGAGCAAATCCCGATTTCTTCGACACGCTGGTGGCGCTTCGCTTTCTCGACCGTGACGGCAATGGCCCTGAGGCTCGATATCGCAATACAGCGGAAACTGCGTTGTTCCTCGATCGGCACAGCCCTCAGTTCATAGGCGGTTTCTTGGAAATGGCCAACGCCCGCCTTTATCGGTTCTGGGGCGATCTCACCGATGCCCTCCGGACTGGCGGCCCGCAAAACGAGATCAAACATACGGGCGCGTCCATGTTCGCTGAGCTCTACAGCAAGCCCGAGCGGCTCGAACAATTCATGGATGCGATGAGCGGGATTTCTGCGGGCAATTTTCAGGCCCTGGCCGAGAAGTTCGATTTCTCTCGCTATCGCACGGTCTGTGACGTCGGTGGCGCGACTGGGCTGCTGTCAATGCTCGTGGCTGGCAAGCACCCTCACCTTCGATGCACTTCTGCCGACCTTCCGGCGGCTACCCTGATCGCAGAGCGAAAGATCGCCTCCGCCGGGCTTGCAGATCGTGTATCCGCAAAATCTCTTGATTTCTTCGCGGAGCCGCTGCCCAAGGCCGATGTGATTACGATGGGCATGATCCTGCACGACTGGAATCTGGAGAAGAAAATGCACCTCGTCCGTGCAGCCTACGATGCCTTGCCTCCAGGAGGCGCGTTCATCGTCGTTGAGAACCTGATTGATGACGCAAGACGCGAGAACGCCTTCGGGCTGATGATGTCGCTCAACATGTTGATCGAATTCGGCGATGCATTCGACTTCACTGGTGCTGATTTTTCTCGCTGGTGTCGCGAGGTTGGCTTCAGCAGGACCGAGGTAATTCCGTTGGGAGGCCCCGCAAGTGCTGGCGTGGCATACAAGTAACCGGGATGGAAAGATCGGCGGCCCAACAAAACGTCAATGAAGCGTCAATAGGGTCAGTAATCACACCAAGCACCCCAAAGTGGCGCGAATGAAATTTCGCACACCGCGAGCCCGTCCTGAATTTTGTGTTTCTTGATTTTTTCTCAGCGGCACGATGAGGATTGTCAGGGAGCGACACCCTCTTCCAGCTTCTGCTGCACCTCAAACCACTTCCACTCCACATCCGCCAATAGCGTCACTACTTCGCCTTGCCGCTTCAACATCTCCTGCAAGCGCGGCTTGTTGTCATCAATGTAGGCTTGTTCTGTCGCGAGCCATTGCACGATGTTGTCGCGCTCGGCCGTGAGGGTTTTCATTTCAGTTTCGAGCTTGGCCAGTTTTTGCTCAAGTGGCTTGCGTGTGCTGGCAGCACCTTGGCGTGAAGCCGCTTGCTGGCGCTTCTGCCCCTTGCGATCAGCGGTCGGCGTTTCTGCTTTGGGCGTGGCGGTAACCTCCAGCACGGGCGCGGTAACTGGCGAACTTTTTGTCTGAACACCGCGCCGTTGCTGGGCCTGCGCTTTTTTAACGTGCTCCTTTGCCCACTGCTTGTAATCGTCCAGGTCGCCATCGAATTCAGCGACCGTGCCATCCGCCACCAGCCACAGTTGATCAGTGGTCGCTTTCAGCAAATGCCGGTCATGTGCCACCACCACCAGCGTGCCGTCGAATTCCTGCAAGGCTTCCGCCACCGCTTCGCGCATTTCAATATCGAGGTGATTGGTCGGCTCGTCGAGCAGCAGCAGATTCGGTTTTTGCCAGACGATGAGTGCCAGCGCCAGTCGAGCCTTCTCGCCACCGGAAAACGGCGCGATGCTGGCGTCGGCCTGCTGGCCACGGAAATCAAAGCCACCGAGAAAATTGCGGAATTCCTGTTCACGCGTGCCGGGGTCGAGCCGCTTCATGTGCTGCAAGGGCGATTCAGTTGTGCGAAGTTGTTCAACCTGATGCTGTGCGAAGTAGCCGATCTTGAGGCCCTGGCCTTCATAACGCCCGCCGCTCTTCAAAGCCAATGTACCGGCCAACGATTTCACCAGCGTAGATTTGCCTGCACCGTTAGGCCCGAGCAGGCCGA
>JBKJMK010000055.1:0-12494 GCA_046596005.1 Usitatibacteraceae bacterium
ACCACCTTGGCCGCACTCGACATGGGTGTGCCGGTCGTGGCGCTTGTCGGAGACCGTCATAGCGGACGCGTCGGTGCCAGTATCCTTACCCATCTGGGGATCACCGAAACAATCGCCCAAACGGAAGAAGAATTCGTGGCGATTGCCGTCAGACTTGCACGCGACGCGGTATTCATGGCGCAAACAAGGCAGCGCATCGCGGCCGCGGTGGCGTCGACGGATGTTCAGGTGTACACGCAGGCCCTCGAAGATGCGTATGTGCAGATTGCGGCCGTGAATCCCGTCGCCGAATCAATGACGTTCACAGCCAGACAATTTTTCCAGTCGTTGGGTGACGCCATGCGACGCCATCGCAGCGCAACTGACGATAATGAGCTAAACGCAGTCGCCGCGATTTATGCCTCACTGCGTACCGAGCAACCAGACTATTCACCGCTATTGCGCGCTGCGGGCGAACTCGCACAAGCGATGGGCAATCCAGCACTTGCAGCCGAATGTGCAAGTGCGTTACTCCAGCAGTTTCCGGATGACCTTGATGTGCGCTTGTCATCAGCGGGATTTTTAATCGACGGCGGCGCGGCAGCGGATGCCCTCAATGTTCTCCCTCCGGTTGCAGACGAGGGAGAAAACGATGTGCGCGTGCTCAAGTTATACGCGCGCGCGCATGCCAAATTGGGGCAATGGGAAGCGGCGCTGAGCTATACTGCGCCCGCAATTGAGTTGGCGCCCACCGATGTGCAGGTCCTGTTTTGGCACGGGATGGTTTTGTCGCATACCGGGGATGCCGAGGCTGCGCTGACGTTTCTCAATCGGGCCCTTGTTCTCGCCCCCGACAATGTTGAGGCCGCCTATAACGCAGGGGTAATTCTTGCCGAGCTTGGCAGTCTTCGTGACGCCGAGACCGTATTCCGTCGTGCACTGGGGGCACCCGCAGTACGCGCGACCAGCGCGGTGCGGGTGTCGGCGCACCTGCGGCTTTTACAATTGTTGTTGATGCAGGGCAGGATCGACGAATGGATGGCCGAGGGTCAACGCTTCGCAAGCGCGTATCCGAACGAAGAAATGTCACGCCTGATTGAATCCCGCATCGCGCGCTACAGTGGTCGGCTCGAACGCGAGGCGGAAATTCTTTTGCCGCTTGCCGAAGCGGCCACCGTGCTGAAGGAGGATGCCGTTGCATTCGAGTTGATTGGTGTCCTGCTCGCGCGCCTCAGTTTTCATGATGTTCCGGCGCATCTGCTGCGACGTTTGCAGGACCGCTTCCGGGAGGCAGCGCACGCTTTGTACGCGCCGCTCGATGCACAATTCCCGGCGCTCACAACGGCGCATTTGCAAGTAGGCTATCTGGTCGACTTTTCACAGCCGTTTGTAGCCGATCTGATCACCGTTCTGGTCGCATATCATGATCGCAAACGGGTGACAATTAAGGTATATGCCATCAGTCCAGTCGGGCCGGTTATTCGTGAGCAGTTGCTCGTCGCCGGCACGCAACTGATTTCGGTCGCCGGGTTTGATGAGCATCGTAGCGCGCAAAAAATTCACGCTGACAAGATAGATCTGCTGATCGATGTTGCCGCGTTCGGATCCTTCGCCAAACAGGGCCTGTGGTCGTGCCGGCCTGCTCGCGTGCAAATTGCAATGCCAGGATTCACCCATCCCGGCAGTATCGGCGAAATCGACTATCGTTTATCCGACAGCGTGGCTGATCTCGACGCAGGTACTGAGCCTGCCTCACCCGTGCCGGTTTTTCTCGACGGTTGCGTCTTTCCGTTATTACCGGGTGTCCAGGCACCATTGCAACTGACGCGGTCACAACTGGGCATTGCCGACGATACCCCGGTACTGGGCGTGTTCGCAGCGGCTGCGCGCATTTCTTCACGCTGCCTCACGATATGGAAGGCGCTTGGCGATCGCGTGCCGAATGCGGTATTTTTCGTGTGCCCAATGGATTCGGCCGATCGTGAGCCGATCAGGCGATTACTCCTGGCAGGCGGAATCCAGGCCCCACGCATTCTAACGCCACCCACTTCCTACTTGCGACCCCGCGACATCTCCCTGAGCGGGCTGGTTGACCTTATCCTTGACACGATGCCCGCTAGCGATTATTTCAGCGCGCGTGCAGCCATCCTCGAATCAATTCCGCTCGTGAGCATTTCCGGGCGCATGTTTGAAGAGCGCGCTGCACTCTCGCTTCTGAGCTGTCTCGGCGATACCTCCACCGTCGCAGACAGCGGTCGCGATTATGTCGATATCGCCGCAGCGCTGGCGACGGACCCGAGGGCGCGTGCGGCGCGATCAGACAATCTGCGGGCCTTGCTGCACAAATCCAATATGGCCGACATGGCAAACTACGTGCTGCGATTCGAGGAAGCATTGTTTCACGCTGCCGCCGCATCTGCATCCACACCGGGAACAACGGAATTGGCATCATGACAGCGCGTCTCGCCGAGGCGCGTGCATCGCTGCAGAGCGGACGTATTGAACCGGCCTTGCAACAGTTGTCGCAAATAACGGCAGCTGAACCCGCAAACGCGGAGGCGTTTAGCTTGTTGGCCATGGCGAATGTGCATGCACGAAAGTTGGCAGACGCAAAACGTGCCATTGAGCGCGCCGTGGCGCTCGATCCTCAAAACGCCGACTACCTTTTAACAGCGGCAAATGTCGAACAGGATCTTGGCCAACTTGACGCTGCAGTTGAATTGCTTGCGCAGGCTATTCGCCTGCAGCCATCGTTTGCGCAAGCGCACAACAATCTTGGCATCGTCCTGTCCGATCTGGGCAGACTTGAAGAGGCCAGCAGTGCATTTGGCAATGCCATTCACTTCAAGCCGCAGTACGCGCGCGCCTATGCGAATTTAGCCGGCTCCCAAATGCGCATGTTTCAATTACAGGCGGCTTTGAAATCCGCCGAGCGCGCTACAGAGTTGCAGCCCGACTATGCGCACGCACATCATCTGCTGGCCAATGTTTACACCATGCTGGGTGATCCACACGCGGCGGAAGTTGCACTCGCGACGGCGTTGCGGTTGAAACCGGATCAAGTTGGATCGTCGCTGCTAATGGCGCAAATTCTAAGCAAGCTGAAGCGCCCTGATGAGGCCGAGCACGTCATTCGTCAGGCGCTGGCGTTGTCGCCTGCCAGTGCTGAACTCTGGACATTTCTTGGTGACCTTGTCAGCGGACGCGACGATCTGGCCGGTGCGTTGGACGCCTATCGGCGTTCACTGGAATTGCGGCCCAACGACGTGACGACCACTGCACGCGCGGCACTTTTACTGCCCAATATTTACGCCAGCGAGGAACACCTTGCTGCTTGTCGGAATCGCTTTGCGCAGGGCGTTGACTATCTGGTCGAAAATGTAGAAAGGCTATCGCGAACGGTAAAACGAGAACGTCTTGGCGATGTGGTTCCCAGCAATTTTCTGCTTGCCTATCAGGGTTGCGACGATACCGCTTTACAACGCCGATACGCCGACTTCATCCGCGCACTCGTGTTGCGTGCGATGCCGGAACAATCAAACGCGCTGCCGCGCCGTACCATTGTCGGCAGCCCGGAAAGCCGAATCCGTGTGGGCTTCTGCAGCCGATTTTTTTTCATCAGTACTGTCGGCAATTATTTTGCGAGCTGGATCACCGATCTTGATCGCAACGTATTCGAGGTATTTGTGTACCACACGCATGTCGTTGACGATGCGCTGGCCGCGAAATTTCGCGACTCAGCCGACCACTACGTCCAGGGCACAGAAAATTTTTCGTTTTTTTCGCAGCGCATTCTTGGCGATCAACTTGATATTCTGATTTATCCCGAACTGGGCATGGACCTGATGTGCTTCCTGATGGCCGCTTTGCGGCTGGCACCAATACAGGTCTGCGCCTGGGGTCATCCGGTGACGCCCGGGCACCCAAGCATCGACTATTACATCTCCTGCGCGGCCATGGAACCCGCTAATGCAGAAGTGCATTACAACGAACGGCTGCTGACCCTGCCCGGCATTGGCACACGCTACGCCATGCCATCAGTGCCACCGCAAGTGTCCAGCAAAACCCGGGCCGACTATCAACTGCCCGAGGACGCGCATCTATATCTGTTCTCCCAGTCGTTGTTCAAAGTGCACCCGGCCAACGATCACCTGCTGGTCGCCGCGATGGCCAATGACCCCAAAGGTGTGCTGGTGATGTTTGCCGGCCAGAACGAGGGCGTCACGCAAAAATTTGTCACGCGCCTGTCAGCCGCATTCGCAAGGCAGGGACTGGCGCCACAGGGCCGCGTGAAGCTGCTGCCCTATTTGCTCCATGACGATTACAAGCGCATCAATGCATTGTGCGATGTGATGCTCGATACATTGCACTGGTCCGGCGGCAATACCTCGCTGGATGCCCTGGCAATGGGTCTGCCGATCGTGACCTTGCCCGGTAATTTCATGCGCGGACGACAGACCATGGGCATGCTCACACTGCTCGGTGTTGAAGAGCTGATTGCAACTTCCACTGACGATTACCTTGTGATTGCCAGGCGGCTGGCGACAGACAGGCAATACCGCAATGAAATTTCCGACAAAATACTAGCGAACGCAGGACGGCTGTTCAATGATGGCGCGCCGCCAAAAGCGCTGGCAGCGTTGTTGCAGGCCATGGTGCTGAACACGAACGTTGCGCATCCGCGCGAGAGCTTGCGATAGCACGAATGAGCGTGCCGCCATCAGCGCCCGCCACGCCGTCAGCGACTGAACAGCATGCGCGCGAGCTGTACAAATCTGGAAACATTGGCGCAGTCATCGGTATCTATGAAGATCGCATAAAGAACCAACCGGAGGACTTCGCCGCCTGGCGCACCTTGGCAAGGTTGTTCATCGAAACCTGGCAATATGCACGCGCCGACGCCACCATTACACAAGCCCTCGCCGCGTTCGGCCCTGAGCCTGGGTTGCTGGCGTTGCAGGTATTTGCCAAGCACGAGCTTGGCTTCCCCGATCAGGCGCAGGACATCGCGCTGAGTTCGGCGGCACGCTTTCCTGATCAACTCTCATTCCAGTTCGATGCAAGGCTGCTGCTGCCGATGGTGTACGCCGACAATGCCGATCGCATCGCGCGACGCGAACGCTATGAGGCCGGCCTCTGCGAACTTGAGTCGATGTTACCAATCATGCAACGGGACCCGGCGCGTATCTACACGCTCGAACGCAGCAATTTCCTGCTGGCGTATCAGGGTGAGGATGATCTCGCGCTGCAGCGCCGCTACGCCAATATCCTCGGCGCGATGATCAACGCAGCTGATCCGGATTTACGCGAGCTTCCAAAGCATTCGCAAGCGTTGCCCCTGGTTGCACAAAACCGGCACGGTCAGCGGAAAATCCGCGTTGGATTTATCAGCAAGTGGTTTTTTTCCTGCACGGCGGGTAACTACTTTGAACGCTGGATCACACGTCTTGATGCTGCACGCTTTGAACGTTTCGTCTATTACACCGGCCAGACAAACGATGAGGTCACCGCCCGCATCGGTGCCGCCGCCGAGCACTTCACGCGTCTGCAAGCCGATGTACGCACCAATGCGCTTGCGATCCGCGCTGATGAACTGGATATCCTGATTCATCCGGAAGTCGGCATGAGCACCGGTTCCTATCTGCTTGCGAACCTGCGTCTGGCGCCTGTCCAGTGCGCTGCATGGGGACATCCGGTCACTACCGGCAGCAGCACAATCGATGCCTATTTCAGTTGCGGGCAAATGGAGCCGACCGACTATCAAGCCCATTATTCGGAGCGCGTGTTGCTGCTCGACGGCATCGGCGTTGATGTTGCCTTGCCGCCGTCGGAGGCGAAAGCTGCGCGCAGTGATTTTGGTTTACCTGCCGTCGGCAGGCTGTATTTCTGTCCGCAATCTCTTTTTAAAATTCACCCCGACATGGATCTTGCGCTGGCCAAAATTCTGGAAGGCGATAGCGCTGCCGTGCTGGTGTTTTTTCAAGCCGACAGTCGTGCCGTCACCATGGCGTTTGCCGATCGTCTCACCAGAACAATGGCCGCGCGGGGTATCAATGCGAAGGGACAACTCAAATTCTTGCCGCGCCTGGGGACGAGTGGTTTTCGCAAGGTCTTGAAGCTCGCTGACGTCGTACTCGATCCGTTCCATTGGTCGGGTGGCGGCACCAGCCTCGATGCCTTCGCCGCTGATCTGCCGGTGGTGACCTTGCCCGGTCGCTTCATGCGCGGGCGCCAGACCGCGGCGATGCTGCGAATGATGAGTGCTGACGCATTGATCGCATCTGATGTTGATAGCTACGTCAGGACCGCCATCGAGGTGGCGACCAACCAGTCACTGAACCACGATTTGCGCGCACTGATCAACGCCAACAAGCGAGCGCTCTTTGATCGCGATGATCTCAATGGGCAATTCGCTGATGCATTGGTTGCGTTGGCGAATGAACTGCGTTGATCCTGCAAAGAACTCTAGCACTGGCAAGGTCCGCAGGCCGAAATAGCCATGAAAGGCGCGCCATTGCTAGGGTTTAATATTTGATCTGCTAACACCAATCAACATGCCAGCGACCGCTGCAAACAACAGCAGCGATTGTCGAATAAAAAAATCGTCGGTCAGGTTGCGGAGGAAGAATCCGGTCACCAGCGCGAGTCCGCAACAGGTTGCCAGACGTGTGAGGGGGCGTGATTGCGGCAAGTATAAAAACACCGCCAACAGGCACGTAAACAATGTCGGGATGAGAACGACGCCGATGATGCCAATCTGTAACCCGTAGTTCAATACCACGTTGTGCGCGTGTTCGAAGCTAACCGGCCATTCAGGACTGCGTGAGCGCACCGCAAACTCATGACGCGAGGCGGCAAGGTCATAACCGTATCCGGTCAGCGGTCGTTCTGAAATCATCCGTACGGCCTCTTTCCATAACTGGTTGCGGGGATCATCGAGCACATAAGCCACCGAAGGGCTTGAGGAGTGCGCTGGTACGGGTGCACGCAGGTGCAATGAGGCCCAGCCGAGTGCGCCCAGCATTGCCACGCCACCCGCCAACATCAACCACCGTTGCCAACGGATGCCGGTTGTCCGATGCGTCACCATGCTGCAGGCAAGCAACATTGCAGCGAAGCACATCCAGACCATGCGATTGCCCGAGAAGAACGCGGCAATCGCGATAGACAGCGCCATGCAGACGCACACCGGCCTCGCCCAATGACGCGTGGCGCGCGGTGCGTACCAAAACACCGGCAGCAGCGCGGCCACAATCACCAGCCATGCTGACAATACACCCACGTCGATATAGGCGGGGCGATGCAGCGGATTGAGGGGTTGGAAGGGATCGCAAACTACCAATATGGTCAAAACCAACTGCACTGCTAACAAAATCAGCGACCACATCATCAGATCGGCGCGCGTTCGCGTCAATGTATAAAACACGCAGAAGGCGAGAATAGGTGCCAGCACATCACTACGCACACCACGCAGGCTTTCCAAGGGCGCAGGCCCCAACAACGCCCATGCCGACACAATGCCCAGCCAGGTGAGACCGACCGCACGCAGTGTCCGATCGGTTGGAAAGAGCAGGTGCCAATCACCAGTCCGCACGCATTCGACGATGAGCAGGATACTGATCAACGCCAGCAATCCGCCACGCAGCCCGACAGTTGCGCGAAACGCGAGCGACATCAACAGCAGGCTGGCCAGCAGGACAATTGCCATGCGCAGCCGCGAGCGAACCCTGAACGATGCGCTGCTGCCAGTATTAAACATCAGGCACGACCCGGCAGTTGCTTGCAGCATTGATCGAATTGCATTGTGCGCGGCCCGCGGTCACGGCGAACAGCATTTTTTTGTCTCATGATGGCAATGCATGGATGTTGGCTGGGATAGCGCCGCAACATTATCGGTTTAACCCAACGCAATCGCAACGTTGCAGTCTTGCCAATCGAAATTTTGCTGCAAACACGAATGTCGGCGCGGTTCCTGGGGCAAAAAAGGCCGAAACTCCGCGCCAGTTCTTGAGTATCATGTCGCGGGCTCAACGATGTTTCCAGTGGAAGCGCAGTGCTGAACGCACGAATAACCATATATGCCGCCCGCCTTTCGCGGCCGCACTTCCACCGCCATGCACAATCCGTACAGTTGGCACGCGTGCGATGCTGGAAAATTTTGCGATGCGATAGCTGAGATCAAAATCTTCGAAGTAGAGGAAAAACGCGGGATCAAATCCTGCAGCTTTCACCAGCGCGCTGCGGCGAATCAGCATGAAGCAGCCACTGACAATCTTGGCGTCGCTTACTGCTGCATCGTACGGCGTCTCCTTGCGCTCATACGCATCGAGGCGCGCACGAAAAGCCTGCTTCATCCAATCGGGTGCAAACCCGCGTAAGGCGAGTGTGAATACAGCCGGAAATCGTTTGACCAGATATAGCGCTTGCCCGTCTTGTGCGGTTGCCACCGGCGAAACCATC
Organism: Usitatibacteraceae bacterium; assembly: GCA_046596005.1. GTDB lineage: Bacteria > Pseudomonadota > Gammaproteobacteria > Burkholderiales > Usitatibacteraceae > UKL13-2. The sequence continues at coordinate 8,440 of JBKJMK010000055.1, forward strand.
GCGCACCCAGCATGCTGTTGAAGATAATGCAGCGCGTTGGTGATCGCATCTTCCGCAAGCATCACATCGGGATTTAGCACAAGATGAAAATCCGACTCGGTGCAACCGGCAATGGCCAGGTTATTGGCGCGGCCATAGCCAACGTTTCCTTGTCCGGCGATGGTGCTGGTTTCAATCCAGCCAAACTCCCTGCACATGTTGTCTAGTTGCGCGCTGAATATCGAGGCGGAAGATGCAGCCTGATTGTCGACCAGGCAAATCCTTGCGCGCCGCATCGCGCCTGCGTGTCGCGCATGCGCCAATGCGGCCAGCAACGATTCCAGCGTCTTCGTTAGCCACGCGGCATCAGGGAAATAGACAACGATGGAAATAGATAACGACGGAGATAGCGAGGGCGACAAGCCCGCCATGTCAGACATTTTCGAATTGCAGGCGATGCAGGCTCGCGTAAACGCCGGCTTTGGCGGAGAGTTCGGCGTGAGGGCCGATTTCAAGTATTTTGCCGTGGCCCATCACGACGATGCGATCAGCGTTTTCAATTGTCGAGAGCCGATGTGCGACGACGATGGTGGTGCGCCCGCGCATCAGGGTTTGCAATGCCGCCTGTACCTGGCGCTCGGATTCGCTATCGAGCGCGGATGTCGCTTCATCGAGTAGAAGAATCGGCGCGTTCTTGATCAACGCGCGCGCAATGGCAAGCCGCTGCCGCTGTCCGCCGGAAAGCAGCGCGCCGTTTTCGCCGATGATGGTGTCAAAGCCTTGCGGCAAGGCGCGGATGAAATCAAGGCAGTGCGCCGCAATCGCCGCGTCTTCGATTTCTGCCTGCGTGGATGTGCCCTGTTTTCCGTAGGCGATGTTGGCGGACACGGTGTCGTTGAACAGCACCACATCCTGGCTCACCAACGCGATCTGGCGGCGCAAATTGGTGAGCTTGATATCATCGAGCGCGTGGCCATCGAGTGTGATGCGCCCCCGGGTCGGCAAAAGGAAACGCGGTACAAGATTGACGAGGCTGGTCTTGCCGCCACCTGAGGCACCGACCAGCGCAATCGTTTCGCCGGGCTGAATGTCGAGTGAAACGTCGTCCAATGCAGGTGTCAATTGGTTCGCGTATTGCAGGCTCACCGCTTCAAAACGAAGGTGGCCCTGCGCACGTTCCAATTCAATGTTGCCATGATCCTGCTCGGCAGGCGCGTCGATCATGCCGAACACACTTTCAGCCGCAGCCAATCCGCGCTGCACCTGTTCACTCACGCTCGACAGCCCCTTGATCTGCGGCACCAGTCCTGCCGCAGACACGATATAGGCCACAAACTCGGAGATTTCCATACCGGTGCCATATTGCGGGCTGGCGGCGAGATACACAATCAATGCAATCGCAATCGATACGATCAGGTGCGTGAAAGGTGTAGAGGCTGCGGCGGCAATAGCATGACGCATGGCATTGCGGCGGATGCGGTTGGCGACCGCGTCGAAGCGTTTTGTTTCATACGCGGCACCGTCAAAAATCTTGATCACCTTCTGGCTGCGAATCGATTCCTCAAGCACATCGTTGAGGGCGCCCCAGGAGGCCAGGCCGTCGCGGCCGATATTGCGGATGCGCCTGCCGAACACATTGATGATGAAGCCCAGAATCGGCACCGTCGCAAAAATGATGAGGGTGAGTTTCCAGTTGAAATAAAACATCGTGCCAAGCAGCACCACCAGTGTCACGCCGCCGCGCACCATGCTGTTGAGCGCGGTAGTGGCGGCCAGTTGCACGCCATACACGTCGTTGGAAATTTTCGACATGAGGGTGCCGGTCGTGGCCTGATGAAAGAACGGAATCGGCAGGCGGATGAGGCGCTGGAACATCTGATTGCGAAAATCGAGGATGACCTTGTTGCCCACCCACTGCATGCCGTAGCCGGAGACAAAGTGCGACAAACCGCTGATAAAAAATATCAGCACAATGCCGAGCGCGGCCCAGATCGCGTATTTCTCGTTGCCTTCCACAAACAACGTGCTCAACATGTTTTTCAGAAACCACGCAAACGAGCCTTCTGCTGCGCCGCCGATGGCCATCGCCAAAATGCTGCCGGCAAATGCCCAGCGATACGGCTTGACGTAACCAAGCAGACGCGCGTAGAGGTTTTTCGAATCAACAGCCATGGCGTGGAATTAAAGAGGCAAACAGGCGGGCAAAATTCAAAGCGTGCGCCGAAAATAATCGATGGTCGCTTTCAGCCCGTCTTCGAGCGACACCTTCGGCTCCCATTTCAATGCACTCCTGGCAAACGAAATATCGGGCTGGCGTTGCCTGGGATCATCCTGCGGCAATGGCATGTAGCAGAGTCTGGATTTCGATTGCGTGAGGGTGATGATGCGTTCCGCCAGCTCCAGCATTGTCACTTCAACGGGGTTGCCGATATTTACCGGCCCGGTGATGTCAGCACCTGACTGCATCATCCGCAACATCGCCTCGATCAAATCGTCCACATAACAAAAACTGCGCGTCTGCTCGCCATTGCCGTAGATTGTGATGTCCTCATTGCGCAACGCCTGCACAATGAAATTGCTGACCACGCGGCCATCGTTTGGGTGCATGCGCGGGCCATAGGTGTTGAATATGCGCACCACCTTGATCGCGAGCTGATGTTGCCGATGGTAGTCAAAGAACAAGGTTTCGGCACAACGCTTGCCTTCGTCGTAACAACTGCGCGGCCCGATCGGGTTAACGCGTCCCCAGTAATCCTCCGTTTGCGGATGCACCTCGGGGTCGCCATAAACTTCCGACGTTGAGGCCTGCAAGATAGTTGCGCGCGTGCGCTTGGCGAGGCCGAGCATGTTGATGGCCCCGTGTACGCTGGTCTTGGTGGTTTGCACCGGGTCGTGCTGATAGTGAATCGGGCTCGCAGGACAGGCGAGGTTGTAGATCGCATTCACTTCGACATACAGCGGAAAGGTGATGTCGTGGCGCATCAATTCAAAGTACGGGTTATTTTGCAGATGCGCGATATTGGCTTTGCTGCCGGTGAAAAAATTATCCACACACAGCACGTCGGCACCACTCGCAATCAAGCGATCACACAAATGCGAGCCCAGAAATCCCGCGCCACCCGTTACCAGTACTTTTTCCATTGACCAGCTTTCGATTGTTGAGTTGCGCGATTTTTTGCCTGTGGGTATTTTACAGTTCCCAACCGGGCTGCGCCCAGACTGCGCTATGCCAACAACTGCCGGTAAAGCCCCGCATACTGCGCACTGGTCGCCGCCTGCGTATAAGGCAAGACCTTCTCCCGCGCCCGCATCCCCATCGCAGGATCGGCCAATGCCGCTTCAATCGATCGCGCAATCGCCGCAGTATCCAGCGCATCCACCACAAAACTATCAACGCCGTGTTCAATCCAGTCCGCCGCACCCGACTGCGTGCTCGCTACTACCGGCAATCCACACGCCATCGCCTCGCCGAATACCAAGCCAAACGGTTCATATAAAGTCGGCATCACAAACACATCGCTTGCCGCATAGTAAGGCCGCACATCACTGATGCCGCCGGTAAAGCTCACCCGATCAGTCAGCCCAAGCGAATCCGCGAACGCACGGTAATGCGCCATGCGCTTGTCGCGACCGACGACAATTCCATGTAACCCCGCCACTTTTGCGACCGAGGTGAGAAACCCCGCGACGCCTTTTCTCTCGAAACCGGAACCAACATAAATCGCGACCGGCGCATTTGACGCAATGCCCAATTGCTGGCGCAACACAAGCCGATGTTCATCGCGCAAGCGTGGATGAAACGCCTCAGTGTCTACGCTTCCGTAAATGACATGCAGCTTCTCAGGCGCGATGTCGTAGTGCCGCAGGACATCCTGCTTCACCATCTGCGAGATGCAGATCACCGCACGCAGCTTTGTTGAGTGGTACATCTGCTGCTCGGCTGCCAGCACGTAGCGGTGATGCGGATTGATGCGCACACCGAATTGTTTGAACGCGCTTTGCACGCGCCTGCGTTGAACGAGCCATTCGGCATGCACGCCGTCCACGGCGTGAAAAACATCGCAGCAAGCGAGGCG
>JBKJMK010000060.1:0-3418 GCA_046596005.1 Usitatibacteraceae bacterium
TTCCTGCGCAGTCGTGTCCAACGGCGTGAAGTGCTGGGGCCGCAATCATGTTGGTCAGCTCGGCAATCGCAGCACCGCGCAAAGTCTGGTGCCGGTGGTGGCCATCGCGGCAAACAGCGCCATGTTCAGCGTCACGGCCGGCACCGAGCACTCCTGCGCCGGCGGCAACGGTGGCGTCGTTTGCTGGGGCAACAACGACCTCGACCAATTGGTCGATCCGCCGACCAATCCGCTGCGCAAAGTGTATGCGGCGATCCCGCTGCCGACGGTGCCCGGCGCGCCATTCGTTACCGGCGGCACCGCCGGACCGGGCAGCGCCACGCTGAGTTTCACGCCGCCCTCCAGTGACGGCGGGCTGCCGATCGACACCTACACGGCGACGTGCACGGCGACGAGCCTGCCGACGCGCACCGCGAACGTGGCGGGAACCGCCACCTCGGTCGCCGTCACCGGGCTGACCGGCTTTGCGCAATACAGTTGCTCAATCACCGCAGCCAACGGCGCGGGCAACGGGCCGGCCAGCAATAGTGTAATCGTCGTGCCAAGTACTGCGCCGCTCACCTTGCTGGATGTTTACTCGCGAAAAACTCACGCTGCCGCGGGTACCTACAACTTGCTGATCGACAGATCGGTAGCAATTGCCGGTGCAGTGACCGTGGAGCCGCGCGTCATCGGCAGCGGTCACAGCATTGTCTTCCAGTTCAATAATCCGATTGGCCAGCCGGGCGCGGTGACGGTGACCCCGCAAGGTTCGGCAACGGCAGCGCCAAATGGCAATGAAGTCGTCGTCACATTGACCGGCGTTGCCGACAACCGTCGCGCCACCATTTCGCTCACCGGTGTCAACGGGACGCTAAGCGCCGAGGCCTCATTGGGTTTCCTGGTCGGTGACATCAACAACTCGCGCTCGGTAACGCCTGCCGACACCAGCGGCGTGAAAGCACGTTCCGGCCAGTCCACATCGGCCTTGAATTTCAGGTTCGACGTGAACGCGACAGGGGCAATCAATGCATCCGACAACTCGACCGTGAAGGCGCGTTCGGGGTCGATGTTATCGCCTTGACACACTGATGACACTGCCCACCCGTCGCCGACTATTTCGGCAAAGGCAGCAAGATATTGGCAGCGTTGTGGTGCAATTTCCGTTCAAGACAATATGAAACAAACAATCAGCGCATCATCCGTGAGCGCAGCACTGTCCAGATGTTCCCGATGAATACGCCGGCTTTCCGCCACAGTCATGTCGCTGGTCGGCTGGCGCTATGCGTGTTTGCCGCTATTCTGCTTGGCGTCAGCGCGATCTCGCACGCCAAAGAGAGCACACCCAGCCTGATCAAAGGACTTACCAAAAAGAACGGGGGCACAGGCTGCGCAGCCTGTCATGGTCCACTCGACACAAGTATGTCAGTAACAATTGCCGGTCCAGCGTACATAGCTCCTGGTGTAACCGCAATCTATACCGTCACCAATACCAAGACCGGTGTCGCCGATGGCACACGCATGGGCGTGGCGATCGCGGCAAGCTATGGTCCGGCGAGTACGACGCCGCTATCAATCCAGAGCGCGCAGACGAATCTGGTCGTCGATGAGACGATTACTGCCGGCGAGGTGATCCATTCAAAGCCTGCAGCGGGAACGCTCAACACCACCCTCAATGGTTCTGCAAGCTATACATTCGCCTACACCATGCCAGCAGCTGCCGCGCTCAGCTCGATGCATACGCTCTATGCCGTTTCACGTCTGAGTTGCTGTGGCTGGAATCACGCAGCTAATCTTCCCGTCATTGCCGCGACCTTGCCCGGCGCGCCAATCATCGGTGCATCCACACTTGCCCCGCAGCAAGCGAGCATCGCCTTCGCGGCTCCGTCGAGCAATGGTGGCCTGCCACTCACCTACACCGCCACTTGTAGCGCGCCGAGTCAACCCACACGCAGCAACACAGGTAGCGCATCCCCCATCGTCGTGTCTTCGCTGGCGACAAACATTGCGTATTCCTGTTCGGTAGTCGCGAGCAATGCGGTGGGCACCGGTCCGGCATCGGTCAGCATTGGCGTGACACTGATGGGACTGGGTGTCACCTTCAGCGGTGGGCCAAACGGCGTAGTGTCCCCCGCCGGGGTGGTGCAGGTCGCGCCCGATAGCTTTGTACCTTTTTCAGCGCAGGCCAATGCCGGTTTCCAGATGACGATTGGTGGCACCTGTCCGATCGTGTCCAGTACTCCTCCAATGGTAGCCGGCCCGATCACCACGAGCTGTGCGGTGTCGGTGACCTTCACACCGGTGGTGTCGGTTGGTTTTGGCACGGCTGCCTCGTCCACGCAGGCACGCGCAAGCCACACGGCAACTCTGCTCAACGACGGACGCGTGCTCATCGCGGGCGGCGTCGTCAATTTCTCGACCTATCTTGCATCTGCGGAAAAATATGATCGCGTAAGCAATACCTGGTCGGCTGCCGGCAGCATGCAGATCGCACGAAGCGGACACTCGGCAACTTTATTGCCAGATGGTCGCGTGCTGGTCGTCGGAGGCGCGAACGGCGGTGGCTCACCGACACCGCTGACGAGCGTGGAGATCTACAGCCCCTCGAGTAACAGTTGGGCATCTGCCGCCGCGCTCCCCGCCGCCCGCATCCGCCACAGTGCCGTATTGTTGCCCGACGGCAGCGTGCTGGTCTCAGGCGGTGGCGTTAGCATACTGTCGCGCTACGATCCGGCGCTGAACACTTGGTCAGACTTGCCAACCCCTGCAGTGACAGGCAATGCCGCACTACTTGATTCCGGCAAGGTGCTGATCATCGATACCGGATCGGCAAAGTTGTTCGATCCGGCGAGTAACGGCCTCACCAACGCTGGAGCGATGCCCACGGCGCGCGCTGATTTCGCGGTCAGCGTGCTGGCCGATGGCCGGGTCATGACAGCGGGTGGCCGCGTTGCCCTGAACACCAGCAGCGCAGTCGACACTTACGACCCCACTACCAATACCTGGAGCGCAGCCGCGCCGATGTCGGTGCCGAGAACGGCACCGGTCGCGCTACTGACCAACGGGCAAGTGCTGGTCGTAGCCGGTTCGAACAACAGCGGTATTCTTAATTCTGCGGAGGTCTACGATCCTGCCACCAACACCTGGACCAGCGCAGGCAATCTGACTGTCGCACGGTACGACCATATCGCCACGCGGATGAGCAATGGCGCGGTGATGATCCATGGTGGACGTACGATAATCGATTCCTTTTCATCGAGCGAACTCTATATCGGTGTGGCCGCCACCGCGCCGGGCGCGCCGATTAATGTCACTGCACTGTCCGGCAACGGGCAAGTCACGCTCAGTTTCGATCCACCGCCAAGCAATGGTGGTGCGCCGATTGCCAGCTACACGGCAACCTGTACTTCGGCCGGTCGGCCCGATGGGATCAGCACAG
>JBKJMK010000062.1:0-5325 GCA_046596005.1 Usitatibacteraceae bacterium
GATTGGTGACGATGCCGACAATTTTTCCGTTATCGACGACCGGCAGGCCCGAAATGCCGTGCTGGCGCTGGAGTTGAATCACATCGCGCACAAGCATGGTCGGCGGCACCACCAGCGGGTCTTTCACGACGCCACTTTCGAAACGTTTGACTCTCGACACTTCCGTCGCTTGCGCTTTGATAGATAAATTCTTGTGAATAATACCGATTCCACCTTCCTGCGCCAGCGCGATCGCGAGCCGGGATTCCGTGACCGTATCCATCGCGGCCGACATCAGCGGAAGGTTCAGACGAATGGACTTGGTGAGTTGCGTGGCGAGTGAGACATCGCGAGGATGAACAACACTGTGTGCGGGAACAAGCAGAACATCATCAAACGTCAGGGCTTTTTTAACGAGTTTCACGTTTCGGACTCCGACAAATGCAGCATTATACGCGACCCCTTTTCCTCGAACAATTGCGTAACAAAATTCCCCTGTTTTTGTTGACGCATGAGCTATTTACGGCTACCTTAGCGAAATGAGTCGAAGTTTTTAAGCTAACCCGTTGACAACAAAATTGTTTTTAAGCAAATTCCCTGTATCCGCACACCCCGCCGCGCAGCAATTTTCAAATGCGCGCTGGACCGTGTTGGGCGGCGTTATGTTGGCTGCCTTAGCGAGCGGGTGTGCCTTACCGGAAGCGCCTAAAATGCCGGTTGCTATCGTTCCCGTAATGCTTGCGCCAAAACCGATTGCGCTCACAGAGGAAGCTGATGCAGCGTTGAAAGCTGCAGAGCAAAGCGTGATAGAAGCGCGCATCAAGCGGGCGCTATGGACTGCGGCCGTCGAAGAGTTGAAAAAGGCACAAGTGGCGGCGAAAAATCTCGACAGCATCTCCACTCTGGTGCATGCGCGTGAGGTGATCGCGTTATGCGGTCTATCCATCGCGCAGTTATCCAGCACACCGGTAAAATGGTGACGTCGACGTCAGCATCGCAAGTTTGTAGTGAGGAGAAAAAATGAAATCACCTGTCCAACTGTTTATCGCCGTCGCGATCTTACTCGCTACCGCAACCGTCGCCGCCCAGGTTTATAAATGGGTCGATAAAGACGGCAAAGTTCAATACAGCGATACGCCGCCGCCAACCAGTGCCACCAAGACCGAGGCCAAGAAAGTTGATACCTCGCCGGCTGCCGCCTCTACTTCCCCTCCGGTCAAATCGCTACAGGACCGCGCCAAGGACTACGACAAACGCAAGACCGACGTTGCCGAAAAAGCGAAAAAGAGCGATGCCGATCAACAGACCGCGAGCATCAACGCCGCGAACTGTAGCGACGCACGTGCCGCGGTTCGCGAGCTGGAAAACGGTCGACCGATAACGCGCACGTCGGAATCTGGTGCGCGGGAATATCTCGACGATGAAGCGCGACAAGCGGAAATGGCAAAGGCGCGAAAAGCTGTCACGGATTTTTGCAAAGGCTAACCCTCTGCCGTTACGTCAAGCAGGCTGAAAACGAAACAACCTACACACTCTTCGACTTCTGCTGAACCCGCGTACGTCGCGCCTGCTTCGGGTCGGCTTTCAGGGAGCGATAAATTTCAATCCGATCACCCTCGCGCAGCACGTATTGCGGCGCCCGCACTTTTCCCCATACACCGGTTGCGACTGCCTGCTGTCCATTGAGCCACGCGCCAATTTGCTTTGCATTTAGCGCTAGCGCCTGCTGCAACGTTGTACCGGTTGGCACTTCGACGACGACCTCCTGTTGCTGATCGGGCATTGCATACGCAATCTGGAGTCGAATATTATTCATGCGCCACCGTACAACACTTCTGCGCGCTCCACGAAACGCTCAATCATGGTGTTGGCGATCATTCCGAACACGGGCCCGACAGCGGCTTCGAGAACGGCATTCGCGAACGCATAATCAAGCCGCAGCGAAACCTTGCAGCCGGCACTCCCAAGCGCCGTAAAATTCCACATGCCTTCGAGCGCCTTGAAAGGACCTTCCGTCAGGGAAATCTGCATGCTCTCATTGTCCCGCTTCACGTTTGCAGTGGTAAAGTTCTGGCGAATTCCGTGGTAATTGATTTCGATGGTAGCAACAGTCGTCAACGCATCACGCGCCACCACGCGTGTGCCGCCACACCACGGCAAGAACTCCGGATAACGCTCGATTTCATCGACGAGCGCAAACATTTGCGCAGTGGAAAATGCAACGAGGGCGGATTTTTGAACGAGCGGCATAGTGGGTGCAGTAGACTGGACACGGAATTTTATCCGACTGCCAGCTTGTGTCCCTACTGCGATAAAATTGTCCTATGAGCATTGCAGAAAACAAAAAAGCTTTTTTCGATTACTTCATCGAAGAACGTTACGAGGCCGGGATCGTGCTGGAAGGTTGGGAGGTAAAAGCGATTCGCGCCAACCGCGCACAGATCAAGGAAGGTTACGTCATCCTGAAACAGGGTGCGTTTTATCTGATTGGCGCGCACATTTCCGCACTGCCAGAAGCGTCCACGCATGTGAACCCGGACCCCGTGCGCACGCGCAAATTGCTGTTGCACGAAGAAGAAATCAAAAAACTGATCGGGCGTGTTGAACAACGCGGTTACACGCTGGTGCCACTTAACCTTCATTACAAAGGCGGGCGCATCAAGCTTGAGATCGGACTGGCGAAAGGCAAAAAGCAGCACGATAAGCGCGAAGCTGAAAAAGAGAAGGACTGGAAGCGCGAGCAGCAACAGGTGATGAAGCAGAGAGCGAATGGCTGACGTGACTTCAGCGTTGGCAAGGGTTTCATGGCCTTTTGGCTCTGCAAGGCCCGCCAGTGCAAGGGTTCTATTTTCTCAACGTATTTCTTTGCGCCGTGTTTACCAAAAAAACATGCTGCTGATTTTTGTGACGCTATTCAACCTAAAATCCTCAGTTCGACGGTAATGACGAGCAGCGGTCAACTGGGGATTACAGGTTCAATGAATGAACACTCTTTTCACGACTTTGAGGCTGCCGGGCGGGGAGTGCTGGCATTCCTCCACCAGCGATTCGGTTTCGGTCTCTGGATGGTCACCCGCACCGAAGGCGAAGATTGGATTGTTCTCCAAAGTGAAGACCATGGCTACGGCGTGAAGCCTGGCACGGTCTTCCCTTGGGCGGACTCCTTCTGCGCTGAAATGGTCAAGGGCAACGGACCACGCATTGCGCCAGACTCAGACCTCATCCCTGCCTACGCAGCGGCACCCATCGGACGCCAGATTTCGATCAAAGCCTATATTGGCGTGCCGCTACTCGACGCGGATGGCGAGCTTTTTGGCACGCTTTGTGCCATAGACCCATCTCCTCAGCCGGAGGCCATCGTCAAAGAACAGGGGATGGTTGAGCTACTCGCCGCTTTATTGAGTACCGTTCTCCAGGCTGAACTGAAGGCAACACATGAAACGCGTCGCAGCGAACGGCTGGAACTTAACGCCGAAACAGATTCACTGACGCAACTGTACAACCGCCGCGCCTGGGATCGACTATTACCAATGGAAGAGGAGCGTTGTCGCCGTTACGGCCATGCTGCAACGGTACTGGTTATCGACCTCGACGAGTTGAAGCGGGTAAACGACACGCATGGGCACGCTGCCGGCGATGCATTGATCGTGCGAGCGGCTGATGCTTTGCGCAAGGCTGCAAGAGAGGTGGATATTGTTGCCCGACTCGGAGGCGATGAGTTTGGCGTCATCGGCGTCGAGTGCGACCATGCTGGTGCAGAAGCGCTTCTGGGTCGTACTCGAAAGGCCCTGGCCGACGCCCAGGTCAAGGCCTCAGTAGGTCTGGCGACACGAACTTCATCAAGCGGACTCAAAGGTGCCTGGGAGGCTGCAGATCGGCTGATGTATCACGAAAAGCGTTCGCGATGAATCCCGAGTCTACCCAACCCTTTCATCGAGTGGACGAATCTCAATCAAGGCTTACCCGCAACGTGACACACATCCTCCAGAACACAGCCGCTGTGCTTGCTCTCGCCCTACGATGGCAAACCATTCGCCAGCCACTATCGCTATATTGATATCTACGTCCGCCGCGACGGAATATGGCGGATCGTGAGCGTACAGATATCGAAAATTCGAAATTAGCAGGCTGTTGGTGCGAAATCAGCCCGGATGCGGGTGTCAGCAAAAAACCTAAGCCCTCACGGCCTCATACAGCTTGGTCACTCGCTCCATTACTTCCAGAATGTTGTCGCAAGCCTTCGAGACGTGCTCAAGCTCGGTGATCGACGTACGATTTGCATTGAGGCGCTCTATCGCCTGCTTTAAAAACAACCACTGCGTTTCCGCCAGCGCCAATTCGCTTTTGATCTGATCAGTATTCTGTGGTGCTTTCAGCAAGCGATCAATGTCCGCCCGGTAGTCTGCCTCGGCTTTTTTCAGGTCGTTCGCGATGACATCAGACCGGATGCCCCAACTGCGAAACAAATAGAGCTTGGCGATGCGCTGCGTGAGCGTGCGCATCTCGCCTGCCGTGCCGATCAGATCGCTGCGCGCTGATTTAGTATGCTGCTGAACCAGTTGCGCGCCTTTGGTGGCGATCCAAACCAGCTCTTCATTCTGCTCGGCGAGCGGCTTGGCATTTTCCAGATTGGCTGGTTTGGCGGTGAGGCCCTTGAATTCATCGAACAATTGTTCCAGCAATTGGTAGTTCTCGCGAATTTCTGGTGTGGGTGCACTGGCTTGCAACGTTTTCAAGCCCGCCTCGAATTCCTTGACTGACTCATCCAGTTGCCGGCGCGAGCGGAATTCCAGCACTTGCTGACCGATGAGCGAAAACGATTTGGTAATGCGCTCCGCGAGCATGGGTTGACGCGCCGCGGTGTTGAGCGCGGCGGCGGCATCAAACTTAGGTGCAGGCTTTGCTTTCGGCTGGGCGATGGCGACGCCAGCGAATAGAAGGAAGACAAGCGCGGTGGAAGTCCACCATTGTGGCCCGCTTGATTTGGAGAGTGCGTGGTGCATGGCTGCGTACTTTCTGGAAAATCGTTTGACGATATTAGCACCCCCCATATACGCACCTATGCTCGCGCTGGATTCAGTTTTTTCCCACTGTCGCCATCTAGGGGGCGTGCCTTTTGAAATCGACAATAACGCCCGATTGGACAGATTCGAGCAGGAAAGCCTGCAGGTCAAACGTGGCATCTATCTCAAGCGCCGCTGCAGCGGCCGCCTCCAGAGTCGCTTGCTGCACCAGCGCACGCAGAAATGCATCGCCCGCTGCCGACAGGTGTTCAATCAGCACGCTTACGCCATCTGCTGCGTCGCGATGAATCAGCAACAACTCGGCGGGCGCATCCCAATCCAC
>JBKJMK010000165.1:0-25239 GCA_046596005.1 Usitatibacteraceae bacterium
GCGCGTCTCGTCATCGTTGGCGGCGGCCCGGTGGGACTGGCGTTTGCCTGTGCCGCGTCGCGCCTGGCCAATGTTGAGGTCACCGTCGTCGAACGAAGTGCCGTGCCCACAGCCGCAATCGCATCGACGACGGCATTTGATCACCGCGTCTATGCGCTGTCGCCCGCGTCACTCGATTTTCTTGTTGAACTTGGTGCTTCGCCCGATCCTGCGCGCGCGTCCAAAGTGCGCGCCATGCAGGTATGGGGCGACGACGCGAATCCCCAAAGTCATCTCGACTTGTCGCAGGGTCAGCCGATTGCCACCATTGTTGAGCATGCAGCGTTGATGGTCGCGCTGGAGCAGGCGGTTGCCCGAAATGACGACATACGCGTGCTGCGCGGCGCAACGCCAAAGGCCATGCGTCTGAATGGAAGTTGCCGCGAGCTGGAAATGATCGATGGCAGCATCGTGCGTGCTGATTTGCTGATTGGCGCGGACGGCAGCCGCTCGAAGGTTCGCGAATGGGCCGGTATTTCCGCTGAAACGAAGGACTATGAGAGCGACGGCATCGTCGCCAATTTCCAGTCGGAATTTGCGCATGGAGACATCGCGCGACAGTGGTTTACCAGCGATTCTGTGCTGGCTTACTTGCCCCTGCCGCAACAGCAAATTTCGATCGTTTGGTCGGTAACGAAGGCCAATTCCGCTGCGTTGAAAGCCCTCTCGGACAACCAGTTTTGCGGCGCGGTCGAAGCCGCCGGGCACCATAGCCTCGGCAAGCTCACCCTGGCGTCGCCTGTCGTGCGCTTCCCGCTTGCGCGTGTGATTGCCCGCAACAGTTGTGCGGCTGGTTTGGCGTTGATGGGTGACGCCGCGCATGCCGTTCATCCGCTGGCAGGGCAAGGCGTGAATCTGGGCTTCGCTGATGCACGTACCTTGTTCGGGATATTGCGTCAGCGCTCCAAGTTCTCCGCGATAGGCGACGATCTGGTGCTGCGCAAATATGAACGCGCGCGGCGTGAAGCGACACTGGCCGTCAGCGAACTGACTGACAAAATGCGGGCGCTATACATGAGTGATGCCAAGGCTGCGCGGTGGATGCGTAATCAGGGGCTCGCACTGCTCAATGGCTTGCCTCAAGCCAAGGCGGCGTTGATCGACTACGCAATCAGCTAGAATGCGGCCTGCTTATAAAGCCTGATCGGGAACCAACGCTGCTGGCGCTGTTCCAAATCCAATTGAATACGGGAAAAACCACGTGAAACTCATCAAAAGTCTTGTGCTGCTCGCGCTAACCGTGTTTGCAGTCTCTGCATTCGCGAATGATTCGGTCAAAGCGGAGCTGGCAAAAAAATATCCGGAAGTGAAGCCGGAGCGCATTACCAAAACGACCTACGGCAATCTCTTTGAAGTTTTCGCCGGTGGCGAGATTATCTACACTGATGAGAAGGTGACGTTTTTGTTGCTTGGCACTCTGGTCGATGCACAGTCGCGCACCAACGTGAGCGAAGCGCGCCTCCAAAAGCTCAACGTGATTAACTTTAACGATTTGCCGTTCGAACACGCGATCAAACTGGTGCGCGGCAATGGCAGCCGTCGCATGGCGATTTTTGCGGACCCCAATTGTGGCTACTGCAAACGTTTTGAGCAGGATGTAAATTCGACCGACAACATCACGGCATACATTTTTGCCTATCCGATTCTTGCCCAGGATTCGATCGACAAATCCAAATCGATCTGGTGCTCGACGGATCGATTGAAAGCCTGGCAGGATCAGATGTTGCGTGAGAAAGCCCCCACCGCAAAGGGAACCTGCGAAACACCGATCGACAAGGTGCTGGCGCTCGGTCGGAAAATGAATATAACCGGTACGCCAACGACGTTTTTTGAAGACGGCGAACGTATCTCCGGGGCATTGCCGAAAGACAGGATTGAGGCAAAGCTGGCGGCAGCCAAGGTGACTCCAGCGGTCGAGGCTAAACGATAAATTTGGGGATTTCCCCGCGCATCGCCCGGGTTAGCGTGACGTAATCCGGGCGATGGCACTTCATACCACTACTGGATTTTTGCGGGCGCAGGCGTGTTGGCGATGGCGTTGGGATCGTAACCCTTCGGTAGCAACACCCACATGCGGCCCTGTTGTTTCATCTTACCCGCCTCTGCACCGGCATCGTCCCCAAAGCCCCAATAGAAATCTGCGCGTACCGCACCGTTGATCGCGCCACCCGTATCCTGTGCCACCATCAGCCGGTTCAGCGCCGTTTTCGTATTGGGGAACGTCGTCGATAGAAATACCGGCACCCCAAGCGGCACCACGCGCTGATCTACCGCGATGCTGCGCTCGCCCGTCAGTGGTACACCTAACGTGCCGATCGGGCCGCTCAGTTCGGAGGGCAATTCTTTGAAAAAAACATAGCTGGGATTGATGTTCATGAACTGCTGGATTTTCGCTGGATTGCGGCGCGCCCATTCCTTGATACCGCGCATTGACGCGTGCTCGGCCCTGATTTGGCTGCGGCGAATCAGGGCACCGCCGAGGGAGCGAAACGGGTGCCCGTTCTGGTCGACATAGCCCACCCGCATGCGCGTGCCGTCGGGCAACAAAATCTGTCCGGACCCCTGAATCTGCAGGAAAAATAATTCCACCGCATCATCAACCCACGCGAGTTCCAATCCTTTGAGAGGCGCGCCACTGGATTCAATTTCGCTTCGATCAAAATACGGCACCAGCTTGTTGCCAACAATACGGCCACGCAGCCGTTTAAATTTAAGATCTGGATAGACTTCGCTCAAATCAACTGCGATCAAATCCTGCGGTTGCCCGTAAAGGGGGTATTTGAATGTCTCGGTGCGCGTGCGTGAGCCGCGCAAGAGCGGTTCGTAATAGCCGGTCACCAGTCCGGTCGCGGTTTCATCTGCGTTGATCACTTGAAACGGTTCGAAGTTTTCGCGGAAGTAGCGACGAATCGTTTCCGGACGGGCTTTCACTGGAACCGCTGCGCCAGCTTCGCACGCTGCACTCCATTCGGTTTTGGATGCAAGCATCACACAGCCTTGCATAAACGCTGCGAGCGCATCGGTTGGGTCATCGGCGTTAAGATACGGCAGGTCGTCCCACAAGGCGCGTTCGAGTCGGCCGCGAGCAGGCTCCGATGGCATTGGTGGCGTCGGCTCGACGACAGTAGCAACAGGGGGAACGGCAGTCACGGGTGCCGAGCAGACGCTGCATATCTCGCACGCTGCGCATTTTGGCGCGAGCGGCGGAGCGACGACAGGCACGCTGGCACAACTTGCCAGGAAGGCAATGCCGGCCAGGGCGAGTGAAATGCCAAAATGTGATCGGCTGGAACAAATGAGCCGAATCAGGAAAATTTGCGTCTGTCTCATGGTGTCACGAGTATATCAATCGCGCTGCGCAGTGCCGTTTACCTGCATCGCTTTAGAATGTGCGTAAGTCCGATGATTGGAGAAACAAATGGCATGGGTATTTGCGCAAGTATTTCTCGCGTTCGCGCTGGCGGTGTTTATCGTCTGGTGGACGTTCCCGAAGAAAAAGAAACCGAAATCACCAGAGAGCGGCGATCAGGCGACGCGAGGAAAAAACAACCCTTAATGCAGCACGCGCGGCACCGACAGTGTGAACTCCGGGATCACCGCGTCGAACTTGGTGCCGTCTTCGGCAATCATCTGATAGCTGCCACGCATGGTGCCGACCATTGTGCCCAATGACGAACCGGAAGTGTATTCATAGGACGCACCCGGCTTAATCGTCGGCTGCTCGCCTACCACACCCATGCCGCGCACCTCCTGCACCTGATTGTCCGAGTCGGTGATGATCCAGTGACGGCTTACCACCTTGGCCGATACCTGGCCGGTATTGAATATACGGATCGCGTAGGCAAAAACATATTGGTCGTTCTCTTCATCCGACTGTTCAGGCAGATAAAACGCTTGCGCGGTTACATCGATTGCGTATTTTTTTTGGTCATTCATAAAGTAATGCTAACACGCTAAAATGAGCATATTCCTGAAAGTGTTTTGATGACTTTTCGCCTCGCCCCCTCGATCCTTTCCGCCGATTTTTCCCGCCTGGGCGAAGAGGTGCGCGCCGTTATTGCGGCTGGTGCAGACGTCATCCATTTCGACGTCATGGACAACCATTTCGTGCCCAATCTGACCATCGGACCAATGGTTTGTGAGGCAGTGCGACCACACAGCAAACGGGCAGATGGCACCAGGGTGCCGATTGATGTGCATTTGATGGTGAAACCTGTGGACAGGATAGTGCCCGATTTTGCGAAGGCGGGGGCTGACATCATCAGCTTTCATCCAGAAGCGTCCGACCACATTGACCGTACGCTGGGACTGATCCGCGAGCATGGTTGCAAAGCCGGGTTGGTGTTCAATCCGGCGACACCGCTTTGCTATCTCGATCATGTGATGGACAAGGTCGACTTGATCCTCATCATGTCAGTTAATCCGGGATTTGGCGGGCAAAAATTCATCCCTTCAGCATTGGCGAAGTTGGGGCAGGCGAAAAAACGTATCGCTGCCGAAGTTGCAAAGTCGGGGCGGGAAATCTGGCTGGAAGTGGATGGTGGCGTAAAGACGGAAAATATTGCCGATATCGCCAGAGCGGGTGCGGATACCTTCGTCGCAGGCTCGGCAATTTTTGGGCAGGCGGATTATTTGGCAACGATCAACGCGATGCGCGGTGAACTGGCAAAGGTTGGCGCATGAGAGTTGAAGGGGGTGCCTCAAACACTAGCATTGGCGGGGCTTCTGGCGGCACTACCTTGGAGACGCCCGTGGATATTGGTTCCCAGTATGATGTCATTATTGAAGGCGAGATAGTTGCCAGGAAGCCCAAGCTTCGCGCAAAGCCGAAATTCAGCTTCCCTATTCCGCTAAAGGCGGTACTTCTTGATCTTGATGGCACCTTGCTCGATACAGTCGGAGACATCGCCACCGCGGCAAATATGATGCGCGCTTCACTGGGTTTTGCACCGCTTGATCCTGCCGTGATCAAGAGTTTTGTCGGCAAGGGCATTGCGAACCTTGTCGCCAGGACGCTTAAGGACACCGTGGGAGAAGTGGGGCCCACCGCACTGAAAGTCGCCGTTGCCAATTTTGAGCGGCAATACGACAAATGTTTTGGCGATACCTCGATTGCCTTTCCCGGCGTGGTTGATGGTCTGAATGCTCTGAGAGAAAAGGGCTTCCGGCTGGGATGTGTCACCAACAAGGCTGAAAAATTCACACTGCCGCTACTCGAAAAATCCGGGCTTGGCAGTTATTTTGAAATCACGTTATCGGGTGATTCTTTGCCGGAAAAGAAGCCACATCCGCTGCCGTTGCAACACGCGGCAATGTTTTTTGAATGCAACCCAGCAGAATTGTTGATGATCGGTGACTCGGTGAATGATGCCCAAGCCGCGCGCGCCGCAGGCTGTCCCGTGTTCATCGTTCCTTACGGTTATAACGAAGGCATGGAACTGCGCGGTCTGGACTGCGATGTATTTATCGACGATATTCCATCGGCGCTAAAATTTGTTAAGCTGTTGGCTCCGCATTAATTCTTTCCCCGAATTCAACATGACTTTCAGCAAACCGGTTTGGATGTGGCGATGGCATAACTGGCGCTAAGAAATTAGTTGCCGCTGTTTTGCGCTGTCCTCCACTACAACCTCTGCTGAAAAATCATGAACGAAACTCAATTCGCGGCGCTCGCTGCACAGGGCTATAACCGAATCCCCGTTACGCTTGAGACCTTTGCGGATCTCGATACGCCGTTGTCGATCTATCTCAAGCTCGCCAACAAACCATTTTCCTATCTGCTCGAATCCGTCATTGGCGGCGAGCGCTTTGGTCGTTACTCGATCATCGGTCTTCCCGCGCATGAATGGCTGCGCGTGAAGGGCAAGGAATGTGCCATTGTGCGCGCCAAAGCTGGCGGCCAAACGGAGACATTGGAGCATGTGTTCGTCAAGGACCCGCTGGCGTTTGTCGAAAAGTATCGCAAGCGCTTTAACGCGGCCCCGATAGAAGGTGCATTGCGATTTGCCGGCGGGCTGGCAGGTTATTTCGGCTACGACACGGTGCGCTACATCGAGCAAAAACTTGAATTGGAAGAGCATCGTCAGAAAAAAGACCTGCTCGGGACGCCTGATATTTTGCTGATGCTGTCCGACGAATTGGCGGTAGTCGATAATCTTTCGGGCAAGTTGCATTTGATTGTGTACGCCGATCCCGCGCAACCGAATGCGTACAGCAACGCACGCAGGCGCTTGACCGAGTTGCGTTTGGGTTTACGCCAGCACGCGCCGCTGCCGGTGTACGTGCCGGGTGCTTCTGTGAAGGAGCCAAAATCGGAAATTGGCAAGGAAGCATTTCTGAAGGCGGTTGCGAAATGCAAGCAGTACATTGTCGATGGCGACATTATGCAAGTGCAGATTTCACAGCGCATTTCACAGGCGTTCGATGCGCCGCCGATCAATCTTTACCGCGCGCTGCGCT
Source organism: Usitatibacteraceae bacterium (assembly GCA_046596005.1). Taxonomy (GTDB): domain Bacteria; phylum Pseudomonadota; class Gammaproteobacteria; order Burkholderiales; family Usitatibacteraceae; genus UKL13-2. The sequence goes on from JBKJMK010000165.1 coordinate 6,499, forward strand.
CAATCAACCCGTCTCCGTACATGTTTTATTTCGACATGGGAGACTTTCATATTGTTGGCGCGTCACCGGAAATTCTGGTGCGTCAGGAGGGCAGTAAAGTCACGGTACGCCCCATTGCGGGCACGCGCAAACGCGGTGACACAACCGAACGCGATCTCGAACTCGAGACAGAATTGAAAAACGACCCCAAAGAATTGGCGGAACATTTGATGCTGATTGATTTGGGCCGTAATGATCTCGGCCGCATCGCAAAAACCGGCAGCGTAAAAGTGACTGAACAGATGGTCGTGGAGCGCTACTCCCATGTAATGCATCTGGTATCGAATGTCGACGGTGAAATTCGCGATGACGTTGGCCCTGTCGAGCTGTTGCGCGCGACATTTCCTGCGGGTACCGTCGCGGGAACGCCAAAGGTGCGGGCGATGGAGATCATCGATGAACTCGAGCCGAGTAAACGTGGTGTCTACGCAGGAGCAGCCGGGTATCTTGGCTTCAACGGCAATATGGATTTGGCGATTGCGATTCGTACTGGCGTCGTGAAAGATGGCACGTTATATGTGCAGGCAGCGGCGGGCATCGTTGCCGATTCTATTGCTGAACTCGAATGGCAGGAAACCGAAAACAAAGCACGTGCGTTGCTGCGGGCGGCCGAAATGGTTTCGCTCGGCATTGATACCAATCCATCGTGAGGAGAGAAAAATGCTGCTCATGATCGACAATTACGATAGCTTCACGTTCAATCTGGTCCAATACTTTGGCGAGCTGGGCGAAGATGTTTTGGTCAAGCGAAACGACGAAATTTCACTTGTTGACATTGAAAAACTTGCGCCACAACGAATTGTCATTTCACCTGGGCCATGTTCGCCAATGGAGGCAGGGATTTCCGTGCCGACCGTTGAAAAATTCGCGGGCAAGATTCCGATTCTCGGTGTGTGTCTTGGCCACCAGAGCATAGGGCAGGCGTTTGGTGGCAGGGTAGTGCATGCGAAAACTTTGATGCACGGCAAGACCTCGCAGATGACACATGCTGGTGTTGGTGTATTCGCCGGGCTGCCATCGCCGTATCGGGTCACCCGTTACCATTCGCTTGTTATTGAGCGAGAAACATGCCCGGCTTGTCTGGAGGTGACGGCCTGGACGGATGATGGCGAGATCATGGGCGTACGTCATAAAACACTCGCGGTCGAGGGTGTGCAATTTCATCCAGAATCCATCATGACCGAGCACGGTCATGCATTATTGAAGAATTTTTTAAGCATGAAGGTTTGAATATGTTTACTGCACAGGAAGCCATCAGCCGCCTCTCCGATAAACGCGAAATTTTCTTCGATGAAATGGTCGATCTGTTTCGCCAGGTAATGGAGGGCAAGGTTTCGCCGGTGCAACTGTCCGCCATTCTCATGGGCCTGCACGTGAAGACCGAGACGGTCTCTGAAATCGCGGCTGCGGCGAAAGTGATGCGTGAGTTCTCCGCAAAGGTTGACGTGGGGGACCTGCCGAATCTGGTCGACACATGCGGCACCGGTGGTGACAAGGCGCATACGTTCAATATTTCCACGACTGCGGCGTTCGTCGCGGCGGCAGCGGGGGCACGTGTTGCAAAGCACGGCGGTCGTTCGGTGTCCTCGCAATCGGGCAGCGCTGACGTACTGGAAGAGTTGGGTGTGAATGTGAACCTCTCGGCGGCGCAGGTTGCCGAATCGATCAAGCAGGTTGGGCTTGGGTTCATGTTCGCGCCCAATTATCATCCTGCAATGAAGCACGCGGCACCGATTCGAAAAGAATTGGGCATGCGCACGATTCTCAATATTCTTGGGCCGTTAACGAACCCTGCGGGCGCACCGAACCAGGTGATGGGCGTGTTTCACAGCGACCTGGTCGGCATTCAGGCGCGCGTACTCAAAGAACTCGGTTCGCGGCACGTGATGGTCGTCCATGGTGAAGACGGACTCGATGAGATCACGCTCTCGGGACCAACGATGGTGGCCGAACTAAAACACGGCTTTGTCACCGAATTCAAAATTGAACCAAAGCAGTTTGGGCTGGACATTGCACCGATCGAGGCGATCAGGGCCAAGGATAAGGAATCTTCGAAAGAGATGGTGCTGAGTGTGCTCGACAATCATTCAGGTCCGGCAAAGGACATCGTCATGCTCAACGCTGGCGCAGCGATATACGTTGCAGGTATTGCAAATGATTTGTGGGGAGGCGTGGCCAAAGCGCGTGAAATGATTGAATCCGGAAAAGCGCGCGCAAAGTTGGACGCGCTCATCAAGTTCACTTCTGCCATCTAGTTTTTCTGAGCAGTACACCGCAGGGGACCGCCACGCATGTCTGATATTCTGCAAAAAATCTTTGCGACCAAGCGCCGTGAAGTCGCTGAAGCGAAAGCGAGGCGGCCACAGGCGGAAATTGAGGCGTTTGTTCGTGACCTGCAGGCAACGCGCGATTTTGTCGGCGCGATTCGTGCCAAACGCGCTGCTGGCAAGGCGGCGGTGATCGCAGAAATCAAAAAAGCCAGCCCAAGTGTCGGTGTTTTTCGATCAGGGCTTGCTGGGGCGGGTTCAGCGTTTGATCCGGCGCGATTTGCCCAGAGTTATGAGGCGCGCGGCGCGGCGTGCCTTTCTGTGCTGACCGACCGCGAGTATTTTCAAGGAGCAACCGAAGACTTGGTGGCAGCACGGGCGGCTTGCCGGTTGCCGGTTCTTCGCAAGGATTTTATTGTCGACCCTTATCAAATCGTCGAGGCTCGTGCGATGCAGGCCGATGCGGTGTTATTTATCATGGGTGCCGTGCCAATTGAAGTTTTCCTGGAATGGGAGGCATTGGCGGCGTCACTTGGCTTGGCCGTACTTGCTGAGTCTCATCATGAAAGTGAACTTCAGCAGGCATTAACACTTAAAACGCCGTTAATTGGCATTAATAATCGTGATCTTACGCGATTCACCACAAACATCGAGACTACGCTTACGCTCAAGAAATTTGTCCCGCCAGACAGGATTCTGGTGACAGAGAGCGGTATTGTTGATTCCTTCACTGTGGCTAAAATGTCCGCTGCCGGTGTTGGCGTTTACCTTGTTGGAGGCGCATTGATGGCATCTGCTGAACCGGGCGATGCCCTCTCCGCACTTTTTGCAAACACACTTCTGTGACTGTACAGAGACTGCGCGATACAATTTGACTGCCATGCTTCCCGTTGTTGCGCAAACGCAACATGATGGCTTCGGGGAGGCAAATTTCACAGTGAGCACTTGAGCAAGGGCGCTAAATTTGGCAATATGTTGTTTGCTTCTCAAAAGATTTTGGCACGATGATAGTGGGAGAAGTTGTTGCAAGGGTGTTAGCCGGTCAGGCTCGGCACTCGGGTAACAAGGTTTTCCCCAAGAGGTTTATGTGTTCTGAAGAATTAGAAAGCCTCAATTTAACCCTAAGGAGATTTTTGATGAACAAAAAATTGCTCGCCCTTGCAGTCGCTGGCGCAACATTCGCCCCGTCTGTCATGGCTCAAACAGCTAACCCCGTGACCCTTTATGGTCGCGCATGGGTCATGGTCAACAGCATCAAGGCGAACGGCAACACGACAGCGCTGTCACTGTCAACCAGGACTACCGTGGTAGATGAGTCATCACTGATCGGCGTACGCGGAACAGAGGACCTTGGTGGCGGACTGAAGGCATTTTTTCAGATCGAATCTTCGGCACCACCGGATGCTGGCGGCGGCACATTAGGCAGCCGCAACAGTGGCGTGGGTCTGCAAGGCGGTTTCGGCAGCTTCGTTCTCGGACGTTGGGATAGCCCGTTCAAGCTCTCGGCGATTTTTGTTGATCCAGCTGGCCAAAATACCATCGGCAATCAGCTGTCAATCATCAACACAGGCGATTTCAATCGCCGTGAAAACAACATGATTCAGTATTGGTCGCCGAACATGAGTGGTTTTTCCGTCCGTGCCATGTATGGCGCGAATGAAGCAAAAACCGCAACGGCCAATCCGAATTCAACCAGTATCAGCCTTGATTACGCGGCTGGCCCATTCAGAGTCAACTATGCAAATGAAAAGCATAAAGACTATCGCGGCAATGCGGTAACTGCTGGCGTGACCGAAAAAGGACAAAATCTTTCGGCTACCTTTGTGTTTGGCGCGTTTAAACTCGGTGTATTGACCCAGAGATTTACCGCGACTGATCGTACAGATCGTAAAGCCAGCATGGCCGCGCTTACGTACACTTTGGGTAAGAACGAAATGTTTATTACTGGTGGCCAGAACAAAGACGGTGGCTTGGTCGGTGCGGTCGTTCAACCGAAAAGCAAAATGGCGGCTATTGGCTATAACTATAATTTCTCCAAGCGAACCACATTCATGGCACGCTACGCTTCGCTCGTGAACAATTCACAATCGAACAACCCGATGAATGCGTCGGGACTACCGGCATTTACCGGCAACAACGATCCCAAGGGCTTCGGTGCTGGTCTGCGTCACACTTTCTAAACCTCCGGGTTTGAATCTGAAAAACGGGCACCCTTTGGTGCCCGTTTTTTTTCCATGGTGCATAAAATGAATTTTCTTGACCGTCTGATTTGCGAGCTCGATACCGGCATGAGAACGGTTTTTGCGACGGCGCACGCCGAGCGACCGCAACCCCGACCAGGAACTTCCTCAAGTGAGTCAATCGCGCCCTCGCCAGGTAATGCAGAGATTGAAGAGTCGATCAGGCTAATGCGCGTGAATCACTGTGGTGAGGTCTGTGCACAAGCGCTATATCAGGGCCAGGCGTTGGTCGCCAAAGGAGATCAGACGCGATCACTACTGTTGAAAGCCGCAAAGGAAGAGCACGATCACCTTGCGTGGTGCGAGTCCCGCCTTTCAGAAATAGGCGGCAAGACCAGCCGATTGACCCCTCTGTTTTATGCAGGCTCATTCGGTCTGGGCGTGATTTCAGGTCTTTTGGGCGACAAATGGAGTATGGGATTTCTTGTCGAGACTGAACGGCAGGTGGAGGCTCATCTGCATGAACATCTCGGACGAATTTCACCGATCGATGCGGGTAGCCGCGCAATTCTCGAGGTTATGCGCGAAGATGAGATTCGCCACGGTAAAGCTGGTTCGGATCTTGGGGCGATGCCGCTGCCCGCACCGGTCAAGGCAGCGATGTCGCTTTTCTCCACGGGAATGACCAGATCCACCTATTGGATTTGAGGCACCGCAATCATTTATTGATTGTCCGGTGCTTGCCGGATCTCGAAGTCATGGGTAACTTGGGCAGTTTTTGCCAGCATCGCCGATGCCGAACAATAGACTTCTGCCGAGAGTTTGATGGCGCGCTCGACTTTCGATGGGTTCAAGTCTGTACCCGTCACGATGTAGTGAAAATGAATTGAGGTAAAGACTTTTGGGTCAGTGAGTGCTCGCTCGGCGGTAAGTTCAACCTCGCAATTTGTAATCTGTTCACGACCCTTTTTAAGGATGTGCACGACGTCGTAAGCGCTACAAGCCCCCGTGCCGATCAATACAGTTTCCATAGGCCGTGGACCAAGATTTTGCCCGCCAGCATCGGGCGAGCCGTCCATGACCAATGCATGACCGCTCTCCGTTTCGCCCAGGAAGGCGACATTCTTAATCCATTTAATGCGTGCTTTCAACGATGTCTCCTTGGTTTTGCCAAGTATATCTAACGCGAATACGGTTTCATCCGTAAATGAATCGTCTACGATCTAAATTGACAGGTAGTACTTGAATTTATTATAATTTCGAGTTCTGCCAAGTACCCCCCGTTTGCTTGGCGATAAGGATTGTTGCCGTGGTGTCCCCGCAAGGGTGTCCGAACAGTGCGGATTTTCAACAAATCATTTACCAGCATCCGGTCCGCTGCCAAGTGGAAACAATTTACAAGGCAGCACCATACTAGTGAGTACAGCAATGAAAACATTTTCTGCCAAGCCACATGAAGTCATTCATGACTGGCTCCACGTCGATGCAACAGACAAAGTGCTAGGTCGCCTCGCTTCTGCTGTTGCGCTGCGTTTGCGTGGCAAGCATAAGCCCGAATACACGCCACACGTAGACACCGGTGATTTTATTGTCGTTACGAACGTGGAGAAACTGCGCGTCACGGGTAATAAGGGCGAACAAAAGACCTACTACCGCCACACCGGCTATCCCGGCGGGATTTATGAAACCAACTTCAACAAGTTGCAGCAAAAGCACCCCGAGCGCGTCCTCGAAAAAGCCGTCAAGGGAATGTTGCCGAAAGGCCCACTGGGCTACGCAATGATCAAGAAGCTGAAAGTGTATGCAGGTAACGAGCATCCGCACAGCGCCCAGCAACCCAAAGAACTCAAGATTTAAGTTTAAGGAATAGCCAACATGATCGGTAAATATCATTACGGAACGGGGCGTCGCAAGAGCTCTGTCGCGCGTGTATTCATGAAGCCCGGCAAGGGCGATATCGTGGTCAACGACAAACCGCTGGATTTATATTTTTCCCGCGAAACTGGTCGCATGGTGGTGCGTCAACCGCTCGAACTGGTTGGAAGCCTGGACAAGTTCGACATCATGGTAACGGTACTTGGCGGCGGAGAGTCCGGCCAAGCTGGCGCGGTACGTCACGGTATCACTCGCGCATTGATTGACTATGACGCAACCCTGAAACCACAGCTTTCCAAAGCCGGGCTGGTTACTCGCGATGCTCGTGAAGTGGAACGCAAGAAGGTCGGATTCCACAAAGCGCGTCGTCGTAAACAGTTCTCGAAACGCTAAGCGAGACGTGACTTTCAAACGGAAAAAGCCGCTTTCGCGGCTTTTTCCTTATTCAGCGATGCTCGTTCTAATGGTTTCACGTACATCAAAGGAACAAATTTTCCAATGTTGAGCGAAATGAAACTTCGGGGTGCTTGGCGAAAAATTCGTGCCAAGATCGGCATTCGCTCCGGGAAGGTGGCGATCAAGCGCCATTCGCCGTGGTATACAAAATTTGCTGGCTACGGTTTGATGATGGGTGTGGCTGGTGCCGTGGCGTGGTATCTGGTGGACAATAGCTACAAAATCACGGGCTTTAATCGCGAAGAGGCGACCGCCCAGATCACAAAGTTAACGGGAGAAAACGAACAACTCAAGCGCGAGTTCGAGCTGGCCAGGTCCGTGTTGAACGAGCGCGAAGGTCAGCTCAAGATCGAGAAGTCAGCGCAGTCGGAGCTTGCGAAAAATCTTGGGCAGATTCAGGAAGAGAACGCCAGTCTCAAGGAGGATATCGCGTTTCTTCGCAACATCATGTCGTCTGGAAACGTGCCGGAGGGTTTGACAATTGCCAACCTGAAAATTGAAGCAGATGCGCTGCCAAATGAATTTCGCTATCGCATGCTGCTTACGCAAGGTGGCCAGCGCAAACAGGATTTCAAGGGTAAAGTGCAGGTCGTTGCGCGCATTCAGCAGGGCACTCAACAAACTGCCGTGAGCTTTCCCTCAGACGCAGAGGTGCGCGGTCAGGGTGGCGAAATTGAATTCCGCTATTATCAAAAGGTGGACGGCAGGTTTAGTATTCCTCAAGGCGCGCAGTTGAAAAGTATTCAGGTTCGGGTCCTTGCGCTTCCTGGCTATGAAGTACGAAGTCAGAAAAGCGTCAACCTTTAAAGGAGTGCGTCATGAGTTTTTTTGGTAACAAATCCAACAAGGCAAGTTCAATCGATAGCTTGATTGGCGCAGGAACTACTGTCAATGGTGACGTGCTTTTCACCGGTGGACTGAGAGTAGATGGCGTCGTCAAAGGCAACATCAAATCTGTCGGCGATAAAACCGGCACACTGGTACTTTCAGAACTGGCGAAAGTGGAAGGCGAAATTGACGTGGGCCATGTGGTGATTAACGGCACGGTAGCCGGACCGGTACGTGCCAAGGAATATCTCGAACTCCTGCCAAAGGCGCGGGTCACAGGTGATGTCAGCTACAAAACAATTGAAATCCATGTCGGCGCAATCGTCATGGGTCGTATGGTGCACGAAGGTGAATCCCGGTTATTGGCTGATAAGGTGATAGAGTTCAAGCCAGCATTAGGGAATTGAGGAATTGTTTTTTGCCTGTGTGCCCTGATATAGACTGTATTGCCAGGAGATAGAAAATGAATGATATGTCGATGATGCCGTCCCCCTTGTTGTTTTCCGATAGCGCGGCTGACAAGGTTAAAGCGCTGATTGTTGAGGAGGGCAACGATGATCTCAAGCTTCGCGTGTTTGTTACGGGCGGCGGTTGCTCCGGGTTGCAGTACGGCTTTACGTTTGATGAGATCACCAACGAAGACGACACCATCCTTGAGAAGAATGGCGTTCACCTGCTGATCGATCCGATGAGCTATCAATATCTGGTCGGTGCTGAAATCGATTACACCGAAGGTCTTGAAGGCGCGCAGTTTGTGATCAAAAATCCAGGTGCGACGAGCACCTGCGGTTGTGGATCCTCGTTTTCTGTATAGCGCCCGGAAATTCCTTAAAACGGGGGCAATTGCCCCCGTTTGTCCGTTCGGATTAGCGGGGCCGACATCATCGCAGTCGCGGTGAGATTTCGATAAAATGCGTCAGCAATTTTCCAGTTTGGATGAGTGCGTATTTGTGTGCGTTTAGCCGGTGTTCCCGGAACCACTTCTGCACGTCGTCTCAAATAGCCCTATTCAGCCAATTGTTGCAACCAATGCCGCTCACCCGATTCGGCGGGCGCGGTGCCTTTCAGTCCACTATTCCCAAGCAGAAGGATTCACATGTCAGCAACGCAGTCTTTCGTCCTAAAAGCGTTCGTCGTCTCTGTCGTACTTTCACTCTAACCCGTGGCGTCCGCACAAGCGCCGACCACCGGGGCAACGCCGACCGCCCCAATCGCGCTCCCTGGTGCGCCGGCAGCCCAAGCGCCAGCACCCCGCCCGTTCAATTCCATCATCAAGGATGCGAAGGAAACTGCGGGCTTTTTCACTCTGTACGAAAAGGATGAAAAGGCCTGGATTGCGATCAAGCCGGAGCAATTCGATAAACCGTTTTTTTTCACCTATAACATCCCGCAGAGCGTAGGCGAACGTGGTCTTTACGGAAGCCAGATGGGAGGATCCGCGCTGGTGGTTTTCAAAAAAATTGGTACCCAAATTCAATTGCTTTCCAAGAACATAGAATTCTTTGCCAAGCCCGGCAGCCCGCAGGCGCAGTTCGTATCCGAAGCTTTTTCCGATAGCTTGATGACCAGTGCAGTTGCTGCGTCTGCGCCGCACTCAGAAAGCCAGGCGGTATTGGTTGAACTTAACGCGTTGTTGTTTGCTGACATCCCCGGATACAGTACGCGGCTGGAAGCGGCTTACCGCATGCCGTTTGCGCTCGATGTCCGCAATTCCAGTGTCGCGCGCGTCAACAATAGCGAGCAGCTCACCGGCGTCCAGGTCAAAGCGCATTTTGCCGTCCCAAGATTGTCCGCGCCGCCATTGACGCCGAGCCCGGTTCCCACGCCGTCGCCGCCGCGCACAACACCCGATCCACGCAGTCTGTTTGTGAGTTTTTATTACAGCTTTTCCCAATTGCCTGAAACTGAAATGGCTCCACGCATAGCGGATGATCGCCTGGGCCATTTCGTTACGTCGCGTTCGGACTTTAGCGAAGATACTGCGCCCAAAGACAAAGTGCATTATGTGAATCGCTGGCGCCTGGAAAAAAAGGTCCCTTCGGAGGCAGTTTCCGAACCCAAAGAACCCATCACCTACTGGCTCGATAAAAACATCCCCCAGAAGTACCGAAAATCAGTTGCTGACGGCGTGCTGGAGTGGAACAAGGCCTATGAAAAGATCGGCTTCAAGAATGCTGTAGTGGTAAAGCAACAGACCGAAAAAGACAATTTCGACACAATGGATGCGCGCCATGCATCAATCCGTTGGTTTGTCGGTGCCGACGTTGGTTTCGCCATTGGGCCGTCACATAAAGACCCCCGCACAGGTGAGATTCTGGACGCAGATATTGGCATGTCGGACGTATTTGCCCGTGGTGCGCGACGTCAGGTTGCAGAAGACCTGAGCCGACCCACAGCGTTCAACGCATACACAATGGGTAACCCGTTAACAGCGCACAAAGACTACCCGGCATGTAACTACGGTGATGAATCCGCGCATGAAATGCACTTTGCGATGGATCTGCTGGAAGCGCGCGGGATGGACATGGATAGCCCCGATGCGGAAGCCCTTGCGCAGGCATATGTCAAGGACGTCGTGATGCATGAGGTCGGCCATACGTTAGGACTTCGTCATAATTTCCGCGCATCAACGATTTACTCGATGAAGCAGATTCAGGATCCTGAATTTACCAGGAACAACGGCATTACCGGCTCCATCATGGATTACACGCCGTTCAATCTCGCGACCAATGGCGAAAAGCAAGCTGAATACGTAATGTCCACATTGGGGCCATACGATTACTGGGCAATCGAATACGCGTATAAGCCGATGGACGCGACCAAAGAAAAAGAAGAATTGGCCAGGATCGCCGCACGCTCGACCGAGCCGCTGCTCGCGTTCGCAACGGATGAAGAAGCGAACAGCCAGTTCGGCGGAATGGATCCGGAAGTCAATCAGTTCGATTTGGGGACCGACCCGTTGGAGTATTACAAGAAACGCATGAAGCTTTCGCGCGAATTGTGGGATCGCCTGCAAACGCTGAAGCTGAAAGACGGTGAAAGCTATGACCGTCTGGCGCGCAGCTTCAACGCGGGTTTTACCCAGTTGGCACGTGTTGCGCCTCTGGCGGCGAAATACGTGGGTGGCGTAAAGATGCTGCGCGATCATGCCGGCACCAATCGTCCCGTGTTTGAGCCTACACCTGCAGCGCGTCAACGCGAGGCGCTGAACCTCATCACCGATGGCTTGTTCAAGGCAGACAGCTTCAAATTCAAGCCTGAATTTGTTTCGCGCATTGGCGTGGACTTTCTCGGACGGCGCCTCGATTTTTCCGGGTCGGCACCGAGTACCGATCCCAACATTTCCACTCGCGTACTGAATGTGCAAAAAGCGGTCCTGGACGTGGTCTTGAGCGATAACGTCGCACAGCGACTGCTGGAATCCCAGGAAAAGGTTGCGGATCCGTCCAAGTTGCTAAAGCTCTCGGATGTTTACGATACTTTGCAAAACGCGATCTGGAGCGAACTGAAGTCGGGTGGAGATATTTCGTCCTTGCGCCGCAACCTGCAGCGTGAACACTTGAAGCGAGTTTCGGGTACTTTGCTGCGTGCTTCCGGAAACTCGCCGGCGGATGCGCGTAGTCTGCAACGAGAGAATGCCGTTCAATTGCAATCCATGTTGCGCGGGGCACAGGCGAGGCCAATGAGCAAGGAAGCTAAAGCACATCTGGCCGAAAGCTTGAATACCCTTACCGAAGCGCTAAAAGCACCGTTACAGCGTGCTGGTGTCTGAACGCAGTATTGACGGGCCTGTCCGGCAATTCTTGTCAGGGAAGGCCGGCCAGATGGCGTTATACGTTTTGGATTGCGCAGTGAGCAAGCCAACGCCCAAACACGGAATGTCTGGCCACTGAAAATGGCTGCATCAGTTATCGTTTTTGTTTATAATTCAACACGTTCCGAATCTGTAATTACATTCAAGAGGTCATCATGGCTGGAGAGAAAAAGCGCACTCGCCGCAACACGCTGGAGCGCAAGTGTTTGAGTAAATACTTCAAGCGTCTTTTTATCGGCGCCAACAAGTCCACATTCAAGATGCTTGAGACGATCAAGAAGGTCTAATTCGTTTCACGTTGCAAAATATAAAAACCGCCGGATTCGTCCGGCGGTTTTTTTTCGCCTTGCGAATTGCGTTGGCTATTTAAACGACAAACACAGAATATTGCTGCGCCGCAACATCGAAAGTAATTGACACATCCAGGAGGCAGTAATACGCTCAATTCAAACGAACGTTTGAATTTGCCCGAAATATTCTATAACCGACTGATAATTAATACTAAATGTCTTCCCTCCCCCTTCAACGATCACCTCGCAACGGCAGTTCTCCACCAGATCGTGCGGTCGAAACGACCGATACCAAGTCGAAAATTCTCGACGCGGCGGAAGAGCTTTTTATGGAGCATGGCTTTGAGGCGACTTCGCTTCGGCTGATCACGACTGCAGCGAGCGTTAACCTCGCTGCCGTGAATTATCATTTCGGTTCCAAGGAAGAATTGTTTCAAGCGGTGCTCACACGCAGGCTGGATCCGATGAACCAGGACCGGATGCAATTATTATCAGCCTACGAAACTGCAGCTGCCGGCAAGCCGTTAACGTGCGAGAAGATTCTTGCAGCGATGTTCATCCCGGCGTTAAAGCTCGCGCGCGACCATGAACAGGGCGGCAAGAATTTTCTGCGTTTGCTGGGGCGGGCCTACGCTGATCCGGCACCGTTTATCCGCGAATTTTTGTCCAACCAATATCGTGAAATGATCGCGCGTTTTCGTGCCGCGTTCAGTCGTGCCTTGCCAAATATCCCGCGGGAAGAGCTCTCGTGGCGCCTGCATTTCGTGATGGGCGCATTGTCGTATACGTTGGCGGGTGCCGACATGTTGAAAATTATTTCGCAGTTAGACCCAGAAGAAGCAACCAACGACGAGTTGCTCTTGAAGCGGCTGGCGCCATTTTTGGCCGCAGGTCTGCGTTCACCAAGCCCGGCGGCGGACGACGGGTACCATTTGTTCCAGGAAGCTTAGAGAGGAAAAATCATGATGATCGTTTTGTTGAATGTTGTCGTCACCATCGCCGTGATCTGGGCACTTGCTTACTATGCGGCAAGTGCTGCCGTCTGGTCGCTGGTGGTGGGTATCGGTCTGTTGATGCTGACAGCGGGCGGTGTATTGTCCGGTTTGTTTGCCGGCCTGGTGTGGGTTGCCTTCATCGCATTCGCGGTGGTCAGCAATCTCAAATCACTACGCCAACGCTTTGTGACCGCGCCAATTTTCAAGATCTACAAAAAGCTGCTGCCGCAAATGTCGCAGACCGAACGCGAAGCGCTCGAAGCCGGTACCGTTTGGTGGGACGGCGATCTTTTCAGCGGCAAGCCCGACTGGAACAAACTTCTGGATTACCCAGCGCCAAAGATTACAGCAGAAGAGCAAGCGTTCATTGATGGCCCAACCGAAGAATTGTGTGCGATGGCAGATGAGTGGAAAATTTCGCATGAACTAAAGGATTTACCGCCTGACGTCTGGCAGTTCATCAAGGATAAAGGGTTCCTCGGAATGATCATTCCCAAGGAATATGGAGGCTTGGGATTTTCGGCTTACGCACACTCGCAAGTGGTGATGAAGATTTCTACCCGCAGCAGTACCGCCGCGGTCTCGGTAATGGTGCCAAATTCGCTGGGGCCCGGCGAACTGCTGATGCATTACGGCACCCCTGAGCAGAAAAATTATTATCTCCCGCGCTTGGCCAAAGGTCTGGAGTTGCCTTGCTTTGCATTGACTGCGCCAGACGCGGGCTCAGATGCAGCCTCAATGCCGGACATGGGCATTGTCTGCAAACAACAGTGGGAAGGCAAGGAAACGCTGGGCATTCGCATTACCTGGGAGAAGCGCTACATCACGCTCGGACCCGTCGCAACGATCCTCGGGCTTGCGTTCAAATGTTTTGATCCTGACAGGTTAATTGGCGAAGAAACTGATCTTGGCATTACCTGCGCATTGATTCCCGCCTCGCACAAGGGCGTGAATATCGGGCGTCGTCACATCCCGCTGAATGCGGCATTCATGAATGGCCCCAATTCCGGCAAGGACGTATTCATTCCGATGGATTGGCTTATCGGCGGGCAACCGATGATCGGCAAGGGTTGGAGCATGTTGATGGAGTGTCTTGCGGCTGGCCGTTCCATTTCCCTGCCGGCGCAATCGATCGCAGCCGGAAAATTTGCATCGATGACGACGGGCGCTTATTCACGGGTGCGCCAGCAGTTCAAAACACCTATCGGAAAATTTGAAGGTATCGAAGAACCGTTAGCGCGCATCGGCGGCAATACGTATCTGATGGACGCGTGCCGCACCGTAACGGCGGGCGCGCTGGACATGGGGGAGAAGCCCTCGGTGGTCGGCGCCATTTCCAAATATCACATGACCGAGCGTATGCGCATCGTGTTGAACGACGCGATGGACGTGCACGGCGGCAAGGGTATCTGCATGGGGCCAAATAATTATCTGGGTGCCGCGTATCAGTCGGTGCCGATTGCCATCACCGTTGAAGGTGCCAACATCCTCACGCGTTCGCTCATGATTTTCGGTCAGGGCGCGATACGCTGTCATCCATGGGTCTTGAAAGAAATGCACGCGGCGCAGGAAGACTCGGTCGAAAAATTTGACGAGGCATTCTGGAATCACATCTGCTTTACTTTCTCCAACGCGGCTCGCGCGATGTGGACCGGAATTACCGGTGCGCGTGGCTTGGCGGCACCGGCTTGTGACGATACCAAGCGCTACTACCAGCAGCTGACCCGGTTTTCAACCGCCTTTGCATTGCTCGCGGATGTGAGCATGTTTGTCATCGGTGGCTCGTTGAAACGCAAGGAAAAATTATCCGCGCGCCTGGGCGACGTACTCTCGCTCTTGTATCTCTCGTCGTGTGCGTTGAAATTCTACGATCAGCGTGGCCGCCAAACAGACGAGTTGCCGCTGTTGCGTTGGGCGCTGTATGACTCTGCGTTCAAAATTCAAGTCGCGATGGACGGTGTCATCGAAAATTTTCCGAATCGCGCCGTCGCATTTGTGCTGCGCAGATTGGTGTTTCCGCGCGGCCTGACGTTGATTCAGCCAAGTGATCAGATGGGCCATGAAGTCGCCGATCTGTTAATCCAGCCATCGACCGCCCGCAATCGTTTGATTGCCGGCATGTATTTACCCAAAAGCGATACGGACTTGCTGGGCAAGCTGGAAGCCGCGATGAACGCCGTGATTGCTTCAGAGCCGGTCGAGGCCAAAGTGCGCGCCGCGAAGAAAGCGGGCCGTCTGAGTGTGCATGGTGCTAACGCGCAGTTTGAAGAGGCGATGAAACTCTCGGTGATTACCGAAACGGAGTTGGCGCTGTGGAAGCGTGCACGCGTACTGCAACACGAAATTATCATGGTCGATGATTTTGACAAACATTTCGGGAAGCAGGTCAGCAGTGCACCCCAGGCCTGGCAGCAGGCCGAGGCCGCCGAATGAGCGGGAAAGTCTACGTTGTCGATGGAGCGCGCACGCCTTTCCTGAAAGCCAAAACCAAACCGGGGCCGTTTTCTGGCGGAGACCTGGCAGTGGGTTGCGGTCGGCCTTTGCTTGCGCGACAGAGATTTTCGCCAACCGCATTCGATGAGGTTATCGTCGGTGCCGCAATGCCGTCGGCTGACGAAGCCAATATTGGTCGCGTGGTGGCGCTGCGGTTGGGCTGCGGCGACAAAGTGCCGGCGTGGACAGTGATGCGAAATTGCGCGTCCGGCATGCAGGCACTTGATTCGGCTTGCATGAATATTCTCGCCGGCAGATCAAATTTAGTATTGGCTGGTGGTACCGACGCGATGAGTCATGCGCCGCTATTGTTCGGCCCGGCGATGGTCAGTTGGCTGGCGGATTGGTCTGCCGCTAAATCATTTGGTCAGCGCACAGGCGTGGCAATGAAATTTCGGCCCGCATATTTAGCACCGGTCATCGCCATTCTCAAAGGCCTGACAGACCCGATCGTCAAGTTATCGATGGGGCAAACTGCAGAGATCGTCGCGAAGCGGTTTGGAATCACGCGTTCAATGATGGACGAATTTGCGAATGAATCACACAGGAAGGTATTGGCGGGCCGCGCGGCGGGAAATTTTAGCGAGATCGAAGCGCTGATCGACGGCAGGGGCAATGTTTACAGGGATGATGACGGGGTGCGCGCCGATTCGACGATGGAAGGTCTGGCAAAACCACGGCCGGTGTTCGATAAGATTTATGGCAGCGTCACCGCCGGTAATTCTTCGCAAGTGACCGATGGCGCGGCGATGCTGATTCTCGCCTCTGAAGCGGCGGTTTCCAAATACGATCTCAAGCCGCTGGGTGCGATTGTCGATTCACAATGGAGTGCGCTCGACCCAAGCGAGATGGGGCTGGGCCCGGTACACGCTATCACGCCGATGTTGCAACGCAATGGCTTGGGGTTGAATGATCTCGACGCGCTCGAAATAAATGAGGCCTTTGCCGCCCAGGCGCTGGGCTGTCTGGCAG
Organism: Usitatibacteraceae bacterium; assembly: GCA_046596005.1. Taxonomy (GTDB): domain Bacteria; phylum Pseudomonadota; class Gammaproteobacteria; order Burkholderiales; family Usitatibacteraceae; genus UKL13-2. The sequence continues at coordinate 22,708 of JBKJMK010000165.1, forward strand.
CCTGGGAATCGGCGGCGTACTGCAAGGAAAAGCTCGGGCTTGACCAGGCATTCGGCAGGATGGATCGCGCGAAATTCAATGTCGATGGTGGCGCAATTGCCATCGGTCATCCGATCGGCGCATCGGGTGCGCGCGTGGTGTTGCACGCACTGAAAACGCTGCAGCGAACGGGCGGGAAACGCGCCGCAGCCTCATTGTGTATTGGCGGCGGGCAGGGCGGTGCCATGTTGCTAGAACGCGTCTAGATTTCCGGGACATGCTTATGACACTCAAAACCGCCGTGCTCATCGCTGGCGCAGTCAACGCAGCCATTGCCTGACCCGCCATGTGGCCACGTGCGATCCTGTTTGATCTCGACGACACCCTGTTCGACCATCAACGCGCGTCGAGCCTGGCACTCAGCGCCATGCATGCAGCGCACGCGCCAGACCTGCCGTTCGATATGTTCCTTGCGAAACACGCTGAAGTGCTGGAACATTTTCACTCTCGCTTTCTGAGCGGTGAACTTACACTGGACGAAGCACGAGTGGCGCGTATGCAAACGCTGTTCGCTGCATTCGGCCGCGAACTCGACGCTACCACTGCGCATCGCGCCGCGCGACTGTATCGCGAACAGCATCAGGCGAACCGTCACCTTGTCGATGGCGCGCGCGAATTGCTTGACGCGCTGCGCGGACATTGCCGGTTGGGTATCGTCACCAATAACAGCGCGGCCGAACAAATCGAAAAAATGCGCTCGCTGGAGATTGCGGGTTACTTTGACACGGTCGTGATTTCCGAAGATGTCGGCGTCACCAAGCCGGACCCGCGAATATTTTCCATCGCGCTGGAGCGCATCGGCGCCCGGGCGCAGGACGCGATCTTCATCGGCGACAACTGGACCAACGACATCGTTGGCGCGCTCAGTGTCGGCATGGCGGCGATCTGGTTGAATCGCGGTGAAACTCCAGCATTGGCGAACCTTGTGGGACATTATTGCCCCGAGAGCCGCGCCAATGTTGGAGTTTCAAATTCGTACGTTGCCATCGATTCGCTTGCGCCAGCCGCCGCAACCATCGTTGCAATCAAAACACTTCTCACACATCGCATTTCTGGAGCGACACAGCATGAGCAACTGGAAACATTGGCGTCTTGAAACCGATAGCGACAATCTCGCGTGGCTGACGTTTGACCGCGCTGAATCGAGTACCAATACTTTTTCGAGTGAAGTATTGCGCGAACTGGCAGACGTCTGCAAGCAGCTGCAGCGGAATTCGCCAAAAGGTCTCGCCATTCTTTCGGCGAAGGACAATGGATTCGCCGCCGGTGCAGACATCGATGAATTCACCACGCTAAAAAGTAGTGAAGAAGCCTTCGCATTCACCAGGCTCGGCTGCGATGTTTTTGATGAGGTCGATGCCCTGCCTTTCCCGACAGTTGCGCTGATACACGGCTTTTGCATGGGCGGCGGCACCGAACTTGCGCTCGCCTGCAAATATCGCATCGCTGATGATGGTGGAAAAACCAAAATGGCACTACCTGAAGTGATGCTTGGTATCGTGCCCGGCTGGGGCGGTGCCGCACGCATGCCCAAGCTGATCGGCGCGGCGCAAGCGCTGGACCTGATGCTCACTGGTCGCGCGGTCGATGGCAGGCGCGCTAAAAATATGGGCTTGGTTGACGTGCTGACACCACGGCGTCACTTCATCAATGCCGCAAAAATGCTGCTCGGCAAGCCGCCGGGAATGCACGAGCCCGCGTTGAAAGATGCGATGACCAATTGGCCGATCGTGCGCGGATTTGTCGCGCGCGCGTCGCTGAAGCAAGTCGCCAAACGAGCGCGCGAAGATCATTACCCTGCGCCGTACGCGATCGTCGATTTGTGGCAAAACTTCGGCGGCGATCCGCGCAACGTGCCGCAGGACCACCCGCACTCGATCTCCGGGATGTTCAGGCATCCGACCACCGCAAATCTGGTTCGCATTTTCAAGTTACAGGATCGCTTGAAGGCGCTCGGCAGTTTGGCGAATTCGGGCGAAGGCAGTATCAAGCACGTGCACGTCGTCGGTGCCGGCGTGATGGGCGGCGACATCGCGGCGTGGTGCGCCTTGAAAGGCTTTACCGTGACGTTGCAGGATCTTGATCATGCGCGCATTGCGCCGTCCATCAAGCGCGCAGCGGAGATGTTCAAAAAGCGCCTCAAAGCGGCGCACCTGATTCAAGCGGCGATGGACCGGCTGATTCCTGACGTAAGCGGCGACGGCGTAACGCACTGCGATCTCGTTATCGAAGCCATTGTAGAAAACGCAGAAATCAAGAAAAAACTCTACGCCCAGATCGAGCCGAAGCTGAAATCATCCGCCATTCTTGCCACCAATACGTCATCCATACCGCTGCAGGAGTTGTCGCAAGGATTGGCAAGACCGGAGCGCCTGGTCGGCATGCATTTTTTTAATCCCGTGGCGCAGATGATGTTGGTGGAAATCGTCGAAGGCCCGCAGACATCGGCTGAGGTGATGAAAGCCGCGCAAGCATTCGTGAAGAAAATCGACA
>JBKJMK010000356.1:0-2786 GCA_046596005.1 Usitatibacteraceae bacterium
GACACTTGTGGCACCCGGCGATACGGTGCAGACGGCAAAGGGGAGCGAGATCATTTTCGTGGTGAACAGTAATTCCATGATCTTGCGTGGCAGCAGCAAGGTCACCATCGAAACGGAAAAAAAATCCACCTCCTCCTCGCTAGTGATCAGTGGCCTAAGATTGCTTACCGGCGCGTTGCTATCGGTCTCCCGCAACACGCCTATGCGGGTGCGCACACCGAACGCGACTGTTGGTATTCGCGGCACAGGTTTTTACATGGAAGCGGAGCCGGATCGAACCTATTTTTGTACGTGCTACGGGATCACCGAAGTGGCATCCAACGCGGACCCTGAGAGTACGGAAACCATTATGGCCAAGCAGCATGACAGGCCGGTCTACATTCTGAGCGATGCGGGTAAGGGGAAGAACATCCGCAACGCGCCGTTCATCAATCATACCGATCAGGAACTGGCGCTGATCGAGACCTTGGTGGGGCGGGAACCCGCTTTCGTGTTTTCGAAAGAGGCGTACACCGCGCCGCGGCGTACCTACTAGGACTTATTTCCGGAACAGCGGTGCGTCGCTCATTGCGGCGCACCGTTCAAAATCCAGTTTTGGAACAAATCGTAGCTCGCGCGCGTTGGCTGACCTGGCTCGACACTCGTGTTAAACCCTGATCGTTGTAATCCATTGTGTTGATTTCCCGAGGGTTTGCGCAGCAGCGGACTAGCGATGATATCGGTGAAATTAATGCGCCCCCGCGTTTCGGTATAAAACCACAGGTCATCGGTGGCATCGCCCACGATTCCGTCGCCGTTGCGATCGGTGTTCGTGTAAAAGAGTGGCGGAATAACACCAGTGCCGCCAGACGAATGACATCCGGAATTGGTACATCCGGCGGCGGTTGATTGCAATACCGACTTTATGTCAGCGAAGCGAATGGCCGCCGGTGCAATTGCCAGCGCACTATCAACCACGATCTTGAGTTGCGCAGGCGCGCCCCGGATTGCGCCATTGCTCGCGACTAACTGCACGAGATAGGTTCCATTTGCCGTGGCGTTGAATGTTGCTTGCGCCGTATTCTGATTGGTGAGAGTTGCTCCCGCCGGGCCTGAAAGCATCGTCCAGGCATAGCTATTCGCGTATAAACTACCTGACCCCGAAAGTGTTGTTGGTCCGGGGCGGACGACGCGGTCGGGACCTGGATCGCTGATCGGTCGGCCTGGCTTCAAAACTGCGCCAGCAGCGTCACGAACCGTATGACCTTTGCCCTCTAAAAAAACCGCCAATATTTCGGGCCGACTGGATGCATAAAATGCTTCCGACACCAGTTTGGCGAGCGGCATATTACCGCGATCAACGATGTGAGCTTTGATGCGGTCTGCATAGGCTTCAAATTTTCCGTATTCTTCGAAATCGAGATCCGACTGATTGCCCGTCCCGCGCAAAGCGTGGCAGGCTCGACAGGATGTGGCCACCACTTCCTTGTAGAGCGTTGACTGGCCTGCGACCAACCAGGAATTCGGCACGTACTTGTCATCAAAGACAGCATTTGGCAAGCCATTTCCACCATAGGCTGCTTTCAACTGTGCGGCGGCGGTGCCCTGCCATTCATTACGATTGGCAGCGGGCCGACAGGCATCTTCCGGGAAAGCAGATGGCGCCACAATGGGGTACGTGCATAGCACCATCTTGTTGATGATTTTCATCTTCGCCTCTTGTTCAGCGCGGGAAAACCCGGCGACCGTCGAATAATCGAAGGCATCGGGCTCCAGCGGATGCAATCTGGCCTGAACATCGCCGCGCGTCTGGGAAACAGAATTTTGCACCAGGTTGAAGAGCCGTTTCCCGCTCGCGTCTGGTGCCGTAAGCGCATCACCGCGTCCACCGTGGCACGAGATACATGGCCCAGGCATTGCCTTTTCACCACGACCATCCATGTCAATCGTCAATCGTCTTGTCCCTGTGCCAGGATCAAACGTGTAGAACTTGGCAAAGTTCGGACCGCCGTTAGGCCCAGGCGTTACTTCGATGGCATTGGTGCCTTTGTGCTGGCGCTGATCTTTAACAATAGCCGCGTCGAGGTTAATCCGGCTATAGGTATATCCGGCAGCAGCCTCGACAAAGTAGTTTTCCACGTTCGCCGCGACCGTGCCGTTAGGATTTTGACGAAATGTCAAATTCCGGCCATAACCGAGATCGCGCACATCGCCAACAATCACATTCACTTCCGTGCCTGTGCCGCTGCCAAAACCGTTAGCGGCCTTCCACTTGTCAAGAGTATCCTTCTGGTTGTTCGGATCAACTGCCGCGTAATACGCCTGCGCCCACACAGTCGAGGTTGTCTGAAACGTGCCGTCAGGCTGCACCTGCGGATTTGGGAACGTCAGAAATCTATTCGGCGTGGCCTCGGTGATGACAACCTGCGGTGGCGATGCCGGCGCGACATCGCCGGAACTGCCGCCACCACCACCGCAAGACGCAAGCAACAGCGCGGTAACGAATGGAGCGGCAGCGGGAAGTGGTTGTAAGTAGCGCACAATCGAATCCTTTAAAAACGAATCAGATAAACAATTGAATACTGGTCGGCGATATAACTCGATGGTGAGGTTGCATAAACTGGCCTGAAACCGGGCGTTGACTGTGCCCTTCTCCACGACAGATCGAGCGAATGTCGCGGGCCTAGTCCGAGGTTATAGCCAAGTGTTGACAACACAGTCCTGCCATCGAATCGGTAACTGAAGAACCGTCCGCTGGGATCCGCGTCATCCTGAACAAAAACATCAGCGACATCGAGGTTTTCCAG
>JBKJMK010000442.1:0-12831 GCA_046596005.1 Usitatibacteraceae bacterium
CGGCAGCAGTACATTCGGGTCTGCAACGGCCAACTCCAAATGTTCCGGAGCGATCTGGTTGGAAATATTGCAAGCCTCCGCCAAATCACGCACATGAATCAACGCGCCACGGTTAGCAAGAGACGCGCGAACGATATCGGCGCGCGGCATGTTGATGATCTGTTTTTCAATACTGGCGAACACCTTATCGATAAAGTGCTGGTCGGGACAAAGCAGAATGGCTTGGGCAATTTCATCGTGCTCGGCCTGGCTGAACAAATCCATTGCCACCCAGTCCGGGTTGGCGCTGCCATCGGCAATCACCAGTATTTCTGAGGGGCCGGCGACCATGTCGATGCCGACCACACCGAAGACCTGTCGCTTTGCGGCTGCGACATATTCGTTCCCAGGCCCGACAATTTTGTCGACGGCCGGAATACTCGCTGTCCCATACGCCAGCGCGCCAATTGCCTGTGCGCCACCGATGCGAAAGACCCGGTCAACGCCCGCCAAAGCGGCCGCAGCGAGCACTGTATTGTTAATCACGCCGTCTGGCGTCGGTGTGACCATGATGAGTTCAGCCACACCCGCAACTTTCGCGGCGATCGCATTCATCAGCACCGACGACGGATACGCGGCTTTGCCACCCGGCACGTAAAGCCCCGCACGATCAAGCGGTGTGATTTGCTGGCCTAACACCGTGCCATCGGCTTCAGTGAACGTCCAGGATGATTGGCGCTGATGCTCGTGGAAATTGCGGATGCGCGTGGCAGCAGTCTCGAGGGCGTCCCTGACGTCAGGTTGAAGTATCGCCAGCGCCACTTCAAGCTGCGAGCGGGGAATTTCCAGTGCGCTTGCCGAAGCAGGCTGCCAGCGATCAAAACGGTGCGTGAAATCAAGCAGCGCCGCGTCACCTCGCGCCCGGACTGCCGCGAGGATATCCTGCACTTTGTGATCGGTATCGATATTTTGCGCAGATTCAAACGCGCGCAGTTGATCCAGCTTCGCCTTGAAGTCGGCGTCCATTGATCTGAAGCGACGAATCGAGACGCTCATTGTTTGACAGCGCGCGCAAATGCATCGAGCAGCGGCTGAATGGCATCGCGCCTCAACTTCAAAGCAGCGCGATTAACCACAAGATAGCTGGAAATCGGCATGATCTGCTCTACCGCAACCAAATGGTTGGCTTTCAGCGTACTACCCGTAGAAACGAGATCGACAATCGCGTCAGCGAGGCCTGTCAGCGGCGCTAATTCCATCGAGCCGTATAGCTTGATGAGATTGACATGCATACCCTTCACGGCAAAGTGTTCACGCGCTGTCCGTACAAATTTTGTCGCCACATTCAATCGCGCGCCGCGTTTGACAGCGGTAGCGTAATCAAAGCCTTCGCGAACCGCTACCATCATGTTGCATTTGCCGATATTGAGGTCCAGCGGCTGGTAGAGGCCGCCGCCGGTGTGCTCAAGCAACACATCTTTGCCTGCGACCCCCAGGTCAGCGGCACCGTATTGGACATAGGTAGGCACGTCCGTCGCACGCACGATCACGAGCCTCACATCCGGCCGGTTGGTGGCAATGATCAATTTGCGTGATGTTTCTGGATCGTCAAGCGGCACGATGCCTGCCGCAGCCAATAACGGAAGCGTGTCGTCAAAAATCCGACCCTTGGACAACGCGATCGTTGTCACGCCATTCGACTTGTTCATCATCAGTCGATGCGCTCAATGTCGGCACCGAGCGCGACGAGCTTTTTTTCGATGTGATCGTAGCCGCGATCGAGGTGATAAATACGATCCACAATCGTCTCACCTTCGGCGGCCAGCCCTGCGATCACCAGACACGCGGACGCACGAAGATCAGTCGCCATTACCGTGGCACCCGTCAGCTTTTGCATCCCCTTGATGATGGCAGTGTTGCCTTCGATGTCAATTTTCGCCCCCAGACGTACCAACTCCTGCACATGCATAAAGCGATTTTCAAATATTGTCTCAGTGACGATGGATGTGCCATTGGCAATGGTGTTAAGCGCGATGAACTGCGCTTGCATGTCGGTCGGGAACGCAGGATAGGGCGCGGTGCGCAGATTGACGGCCTCCGGGCGGTTGTTGCTCACGATATGAATCTCGTTATCGGTTGTCGTGATGACGGCACCCGCATCACGCAACTTTTCAATCACCACGTCCAGCGTGCGCGGTGCCGTATTTGTTAAACGCACATCGCCGCCGGTGGCGGTTACGGCGGCCAGAAAAGTTCCTGTTTCGATACGGTCAGGCATCACGGCGTGCTCGGCTTTGTGGAGTGATGCGACACCATTAATCGTAATCACATCGCTGCCGTGCCCGCTAATATTGGCGCCCATCTTGATCAAACACTCGGCCAGATCAATCACTTCAGGCTCGCGCGCGGCGTTTTCGAGTACCGTGGTGCCATCGGCCAGGGTTGCCGCCATCATAAGATTCTCGGTGCCGGTCACGGTAACAATGTCCATGAAAATATGCGCACCTTTCAGCTTCACAACGCTCGCGTGGATATCGCCGGCTTCAATGGTGATCAACGCCCCCATCGCTTCAAGACCCTTGATATGCAGATCGACCGGACGTGCGCCGATCGCGCAACCGCCGGGCAGCGATACACGGGCTTTCCCGAAGCGCGCAAGCAAAGGCCCAAGCGCGAGTATCGAGGCGCGCATGGTTTTGACCAGATCGTAAGGCGCGGCAGGATTAGTCAGATTGGCAGCATCAAGAACGACCGTCTCGCCTTCCCGACGCGTTGAAATACCCATTTGTTCAAGCAGCTTCAACATCGTCCCGATATCGTTGAGCCGAGGAACATTATTGAGCGTTAGCGGTTCACGCGACAAAATCGCTGCGCACAAAATAGGCAGCGCGGCATTTTTAGCGCCAGAGATACGAACGCTGCCGCGAAGCGGTTTGCCGCCCCGTATTTTTAATTTTTGCATAGATGCCGGTTAAGAATTATCTGCGGTGTTGAGAGCATGTTGCGACCACTCGGCGGGCGTCAGTGTTTGCATCGAAAGCGCGTGGATTTCTTCTCGCATGCGGTCGCCCAACGCTGCATAGACAAATTGGTGGCGTTGAACGCGAGATTTCCCGGTAAACATGGCGGACACAATGACGGCCTGAAAATGTGCGCCGTCACCCTCTACGGCCAGATGCACGCAATCGAGTTTTTCGCGGATATAAGCTTGTACTGACTCTGGTGTAACCATGGGGCAACCTTAAACCTGAGGGATATGTGAAATTGACCGATCCGTCAGCGACGGGATCGCCATGCAAGAATGTTGAAACTCCAGCATTGGCCCGGCTCCCGTGGCATTATTGCCCTGTGAGCCGCGCCAAATGGAGATCTATGTATTTGTATATGCTTCTACTGCCTCAGCTTGTATCCAGATTTTAACAAGTAAAGGGTGACGGCAGAAAGGCAAAAGAATGCGCCCGCAGTGACCGCAAACGAAAGCCACACCGACACGTCCGCCTTGCCAAAAAAGCCGTAGCGGAAACCGTCAATCATGTAAAAAAACGGGTTGAAATGCGATAGGCGCTGCCAAAAATCCGGCAATGACCGGATCGAATAGAACACCCCCGACAGGAATGTGAGGGGCATGATGATGAAATTCTGGAATGCGGCAAGCTGATCGAATTTGTCCGCCCACAGCCCGGCGATGAGCCCGAGCGCAGCCAATAGTCCGCTACCCAGCAACGCGAAGACAACAATCCATACGACACTGTATACCGGCACATTGGCCACCAGGATACCCACCAGAAATACACCCAGACCAACCGCCACTGCACGAACAACGGCAGCGATCAAATAGGCCCCGTAAAAATTCCAGTGCGACAGCGGCGGCAACAATATGAATAGGATATTACCGGTGATTTTCGACTGAATCAGCGACGAGGATGTGTTGGCGAAGGCATTTTGCAGCATCGACATCATGGCGAGGCCCGGAACCAGGAACTGGTCATAGGTGACGCCGGGAAAGGCGGCATTGCTGCCAGACATCACGTGAGAAAAGATGAACAGGTACAACAGCGCCGTCAACACGGGTGCCGCTACAGTCTGGAACCCGACTTTCCAGAATCGAAGTATTTCTTTCAGCAGCAGTGTTTGGAAGCCGACCATCTACTTGTTCATCACGTTGACAAAAACTTCTTCCAGGTCGGGTTCCGCTACTTCCATGTTGGTAACACGCACACCAGCCTCACGCATGGCCGCGAGCTTGGTTTCGACCTCTGCCAAATCGTGAATCGCGAAATGGTGCCATGCCCCCGACTGTTTGGTTTGCACGGAGACCAACGAATGCGGCAGCACGCCGTCAATCTTCACCCGCAGCACGCGCTCCGAAAACGCATTAAGCAAATGGTCGGTCGTATCCATGGCAACAATTTTGCCCAGCTTCATCATGGCGATACGCGAACAGAGTTGCTGTGCCTCTTCCAGATAGTGCGTGGTCAGGAGGATGGTATGTCCCGCTGCATTCAGTTCGCGGATAAACGCCCACAAGGTCTGACGCAACTCCACATCCACACCGGCGGTGGGCTCGTCAAGGACGATAACCGGTGGCCGGTGCACCAGCGCCTGTGCCACCAGCACCCGCCGCTTCATGCCGCCGGAAAGCTGCCGCATGTTTTGGTCGGCTTTGTCGGAAAGAGATAGCTTGGCCAGCAACTCGTCGATCCAATTGTTCAGCGCCGCACTGCGCGCGATACCGAAATAACCTGCCTGGAATCGCAGGGTTTCGCGCACCGAAAAGAACGGGTCGAAGACAATTTCCTGCGGCACTATTCCCAGTGCGCGCCGTGCCTCACGGTAACGGGACACGACATCGTGCCCCATGACGCTAAGCGTCCCCGCCGATACCTGGGTCAAGCCCGCCAACGCGGAGATCAATGTCGTCTTCCCCGCGCCGTTTGGACCCAACAATGCAAAAAATTCGCCCTGTGCGATCGACAGAGAAATACCGTCGAGTGCGACAAAATTGCCAAAGCGCTTCTCGACGCCACGGACTTCTATTGCCGCGATCATGGCTGCTTACTTGCCACTAACATCAAAGGCGGCGACGCGCTGGCGCGAAAGTTACGATGCGGGATTTGCCTGCTGCGAAGGGCAGTGAATCATGTCGTCCACCCCATAGAGGGTGGCCAGCGTCGCAAGATTTTTCGGCAGGTGAACATAACGCAATTGTTTTCCCAGCCGCTCAGCCTCTCGTCGCCAATGCAATAACAGCGCCACAGCGGAGGAATCGATATCGGTGACGTTCGCAAAATCAATTGCCAGACAGCTAGGCAAGTTTTCCTGTGCCGCGTAGAGCGCGGTCTCATCCAGGATTCTGGGCATGCTGACAAAATTCAGCGCGCCTTCGATTTGGAGAACCTCTCCCACCACCGTACTGGAATGCGTCGTGTTCATGCGAACCCGGTTATTTTTGTGCTGCGTTCTTCGTGTTGCGCTCGGCGAGTGACTTGATCAAACCGTCGATTCCGCTTTTCTGAATCTCGGTGTTGAACGAACTGCGGTAATTGGTCACCAGGGAAACACCGTCGATCAACACGTCATACACCTTCCAGCTGTCGCCGGATTTTTCCATGCTGTAGTCGATAGGGATCGGTTGGCCACCAGGTTGAATGACCTGCGTTTTCACGACGACTTCCGTATCGCCGGCCACCATTTTCGTCGGTTTCACATCGATGGTCTGATTGCGAAACTGTGTGAGTGAGGTCGAATACGTGCGCACAAGTAGCGTACGAAATTCGTCGATGAGCGATTTCTTCTGCGTATCATTCGCATCCCGCCAGTTACGACCAACGGCAAGTTGCGTCATCCGCACAAAGTTGAATAAAGGCAGTATCTTTTCGTCCGCAAGCTTTTCAATTTTCTTCTGGTTACCGGCAGCCAGATCTTTGTCTGCCTTGAGAGCGGCAAGGATTTCAGTCGTGTTTTTTCGAACCAGCGCGTCAGGCCCTTCCTGAGCTACTGCGACTTGCGCAATTAGACTTGCGGCAAATGTGGTGATAACGATGAGTTTTTTAAGCATTTTCGGTTTCGATCTTATGGTTATGTAGGGGTATGCAGCAGAGTAACGCGCTGAGCATATTTTCGTCTACCCGATTAAGTAAGACATACGACGACTTTTGAGTCATCTGTACGACTACTTTTTCGCGCCGTTGCCATCGCCTTCAGTCGCCTTTCCGAACATGAATTGACCAATCAATCGCTCCAATACCACGGCGGACTGCGTTAGCGTTACTTTGTCGCCATCACCCAGCTTTTTCTCGTCGCCGCCGGGGTCGAGGCCAATGTAGACCTCGCCGAGCAAGCCCGAGGTCAGGATGGAGGCACTGGTATCTTTGGGAAATGAATAGCGCTTGTCCAGTGTTAGTGTAACGACCGCCTGGAACTTATCATTGTCAAATTTGATATCCGACACACGCCCGACCAGTACACCCGCACTCTTCACCGGTGCCTTCGCCTTGAGGCCGCCGATATTGGTGAATTTTGCATCCACCGCGTAGGTGCTTGATGGCCGGTCCTCGCCAAGGTTACCCACGCGTAGCGAAAGCCAGAGTAGCGCGGCGATACCCATCAGCATAAAAATTCCGACCCAAAGGTCGATGGTTTTACGATCCATGATCAATTACCCCTCAGCATAAATCCCGTCAAAATCAAATCCAGCAACAACACCGTCAACGCAGACGTCACGACAGTGCGTGTTGTGGCGCGGGCGACGCCCTCTGCGGTCGGGTCCGCATCAAAGCCCTCAAATGTGGCTATGATGGAAATTGCCACACCGAACACAATTGATTTTACAAAGCCGTTGAGCACGTCGTAGCGGAAGTCGACGGCGGCATGCAGATTGCTCCAGAACACACCGGAATCAACGCCGACCAGCAACGTTGCAACAAGATACCCGCCAAAAATGCCCGTTGAAGAAAATAATGCGGCCAGCAAGGGCATCGAAATCGCACCGGCCCAGAATCGCGGCGCCACTACTCTCGCCATCGGATCAATGGCCATCATGTCCATGGCCTTGAGTTGCTCGGTGGCCTTCATCAACCCGATCTCTGCCGTGATGGCGGATCCGGCACGGCTCGCAAATAGCAGGGCAGTCACGACTGGCCCCAGTTCCCGCACCAGTGAGAGCGCAACGAGCACACCCATGGTTTCCTCGGCACCATAATGCTGCAGCGTTTCGAATCCCTGCAAACCCAGCACCATGCCGATGAACAGGCCAGACACCATGATGATGACCAGTGACATCACCCCGGCAAAATAAATTTCCCGGATCGTCAGGCGAAAGCGCCGGAAACTCATGCTGGAGTTAGCCAGTATCAGCATGAAAAAACGTCCCATGGCACCAGCGCGCCAAAGCGTGTTGATGCCGCGACTGCCGAGGCTTCGTATCGCGCTGATCATGGGCGGGAACGGGATGCAGCGGTCGGTACAAGACCGAGCTGCTCACCGAAGTCACCGGCTGGATAATGAAACGGCACCGGCCCATCGAGTTCTGCATGCACGAATTGTTTGACGAATGGCTCTTCCGAATGACGGATTTCATCCGGCGTTCCGTGGCCGACGATCACGCCATCGGACACAAAATACAGGTAGTCGACAATTTGCAGCGACTCGACGATGTCATGCGTGACCACAATCGATGTCGCACCAAGCGCATTGTTGAGCTTGCGGATCGTCTGGCCAACTACTGAAAGCGATATCGGGTCCAAGCCAGCGAATGGCTCGTCATACATGATGAGCATGGGGTCGAGCGCAACAGCGCGTGCAAGTGCCACGCGCCGCGCCATGCCACCGGAGAGCTCGGCCGGAAACAATTTCGCCGTTCCCCGCAGACCCACGGCATTGAGTTTCATCAATACCAAATCCCGGATCATGTCTTCGGGCAAAGTCGTGTGTTCGCGCAACTGGAAAGCGATGTTATCGAACACCGTCATGTCGGTAAAAAGCGCACCAAACTGAAACAGCATACCCATCTTGCGTCGCATCGCGTACATCCCGTCGCGATCCAGCGAGGCAATATTCTGACCATCGACGCGAACCATCCCCTTGGACGGGGCCAGTTGCCCGCCGATCAGCCGCAGCAAGGTAGTCTTGCCGCAACCGGACCCACCCATGATGGCAACCACTTTGCCTTTGGGTACGTTCAGGCTGATGCCTTTCAATATGGCGCGCTTGCCATACGCGAAATCGACATTGTCGATCTCAACGACTGATTGGGATGGAGTAGAAGACAAGATTTTCTTGAATCGTTATTGTTGGCTGGGCGGACTTTAACAACCGCGACTTGCGCTATTTTATCATTCACTCCGCCGATTATCGTTATGGTGATGTACTGTGGTGGCCGCAGTGGCATCAGGCAGTAAATTCTGCCCCGCGTTGCGGTAACGAGTTCAGTAATTTGATTGCCCGGTTGTGCCCGCATCCCTATAATCGCTAACGCAGAATGGACACGTTCTGTCGCCTTCACATTGAGTCAATGGCATTGAAACCTGCACTTTTAATCGTCGACGATGATCCTTTGATCGGAGAAAGCCTTTCGTTTGTGCTCTCCGAGGATTTTGACGTGCGCGTGCGAGAAACCCGCACCGAAGCGATGACGTTGCTCAAAAGCGGCGAATTTCAACCGCTACTCGCGCTTATCGACTTGGGCCTGCCGCCGCTTGCGCATTTACCGACAGAGGGATTCAAGTTACTTGGGGATCTTCTCGCATGGTCGCAAAACATTCGGGTGCTGGTTTTGTCTGGGCAGAATGAAGACTCAAACGCAAGACGCGCCCGCGCCCTGGGTGCAATTGAGCTGGTACCCAAGCCATGTGATCCGGATCGTTTGAGAAAACTTCTTTTTTCTGCGCTGAAAGCCGGCGACGAGGAAATATTGTCGAGTCCGGAGGAAATTGCCCACAGCCTGATCGGTGATAGCTTGCCGATGCGCAAACTGAGAAGCCAGATTGACCTTTACGCCTCCTCCATATTTCCGGCGCTCATCGAAGGCGAATCTGGCAGCGGGAAAGAACGGGTCGCCGCCGCACTGCATTACCTGAGCCCGCGCGCGGCGCTGCCGTTCCTTGCGTTGAACTGCGGCGCCATCTCGGCAAATCTGGTTGAGCCGACTTTGTTCGGCTATATCAAGGGAGCATTCACGGGTGCCGCCGCGAACAAGGCAGGTTATTTCGAGGATGCCGGCGATGGCACCCTGTTCCTTGATGAAATAGGCGAACTACCGCTCGACTTGCAACCCAAATTACTGCGTGTACTTGAAAACGGCGAATACCAACGGGTGGGCGACACGCAATCACGACATTCAAAAGCGCGCATCATTGCCGCAACCAATCGCGACCTGCGGGCCGAAGTGAAAGCCGGTCGCTTCCGCGCCGATTTATATCATCGGCTGTCGGTTTTTTCTTTGCTGGTTCCACCGCTGCGGGAATTGGGCCAGGACAAATTGAAGCTGATGGACCACTTCCGACTTCAATATGCGGCCAAACACCAGACACAACCCTTTACGCTTGACGAGGCAGCGCGCGGCGCGTGGCAGCACTATGCATTTCCGGGAAACGTGCGCGAGCTAAAAAATATTGTCATCCGGTTAACCGCCAAATATGCCGGCTACGCGGTGGGGAGCGCTGAATTGGTCGCTGAGTTTGAGCTGCCGGAAGTTCAAGCGCCGTCAGAGGCCGACATCGGACATGACTTCGACCCGCGGCGTGAAATCGAAAGCGCCGCCACATTCGATCTCGACCATGCATTGGCAGTTGTGGAGTTGAAATACATTGATGCTGCCATCGAACTGTCGCGCGGTAACATGTCGCAAGCGGCAAGAGTGCTGGGCATCTCCCGGTCCACGCTTTACAGCAGGCTTGACGCGCTGAGACCCGGCGCGGACAAGGCGGCGTCCTAGCCAATGCTACACTTTGCCGGTTATACGACTTAAGGCGGAATTCTTCACTCATGACGATGTACTTGGAACATTTCGGGCTTCGGGAAGCGCCATTCAAAATCACACCGCACACCGAATTCTTTTTTGCCGGTGCCAATCGTGGCGAAACCCTTGAAGCGCTGATCTACGCCATTACCAGTGGTGAAGGCATCGTAAAAGTGACCGGTGAAGTGGGCGCTGGCAAGACCATGCTGTGTCGCGTGCTGATGGAGCGTCTGCCAAAATCCGTCGAAACTATTTATTTTGCAGTTCCGTCGCTATCGCCCGATGAACTGCTCGCGACAGTTGCAAACGATCTCGGCGTGAGCACTGACGGTGGCAATATCACCAAACTTATCCGCGCGTTGCAGGTTCGTTTGATTGAAATTCACGGTAACGGCAAGCGGGTAGTCGCGTTGATCGACGAAGCGCACGCAATGCCCGTGGAAACGCTGGACCAGATTCGCTTGCTGTCCAATCTTGAAACGAGCCATGAAAAGTTGATGCAGATCGTGCTGTTTGGCCAGCCTGAACTGGACCAGCATCTTTCAATGCCCAATATTCGCCAGTTGAAAGAGCGCATTACACACAGCTTTAATCTGCTGCCGCTACCCGCGCGCGACATCAAGGATTATCTGAATTTTCGCCTTCGCGCTGCCGGTTATCACGGGCCCGACTTGTTCAGCCCCGAAGCGCTAAAACTCATCACAGAAGCTTCCGAGGGCCTGACCCGGCGTATCAATATCTATGCAGACAAGACCTTGCTTGCGGCCTATGCCGGGGGTACCCATACGATCACACCAGATCATGTGCGCGCTGCCATCACCGACACACAGATTGTTTTGCCCGCGCCAAAATCCAGCCAAAGGAAACTGTGGTTTGCGATCACGGCGTCGCTGTTGGCAGGAACCGTCATCGGTTTCACGGCGGGACGGTACACGACATCCGCACCTTCCGCGACTATAACCAGTGCGCCGACCAGCGTGGTGCAAACGGCGCAAGGCGCAATTCAGGGAATTACCAAGAGCCCGGAGACCGTGATAACGCCTGACGCGAAACAGATAACGCCCGCGCCGGATACTGCTAACCCGGTCGTGGCAGGTGAAGCGACCATTGCACCCAGCGCGAAGATTGCCAGTCCCGTTGCGACACCAGCCCCTGTATCAAAAGGCGCGCCAATCGCCACACCAATCGTTTCCGTTGCGGCAACACCCATAGCACCTGCGCAAGTTCCAGTGCCATCCATAGCTGAAAACCCGAATAAACTCCCGGACGCTGACTGGCTTGATAAACGCATGGCCGCAGACGCGGCTCGCATTGCGGCACTGCCGAAAGATCGTTATGGGATTCAATTAATGACGGCGGATCAGCGCGAACGGCCAGCGATTGAGTCTTATCTGCGCGCCGTCAGCCGCGAACTCAATCCTGACCTGATCATGGTGTTCCCAACCGGCAACGCGGACAATCCACGCGTAAGTGTGCTTTATGGCAATTTTGATGATCGCGCGGACGCCATCACCGGGCTGGGTAGTTTGCCCGCGCGCGTGAGCAGATTTCGACCCTTCGTTCGTTCGTTCGAGGCGGTTCGAAACGATGTCCGGTCTGGAACGTTGTAGCCGTCTTCAAAACAGCTAGATTCACGCCGCTGACTCATATATCCTGATGAGTCGCTGTGGGCAACAACATCCATCTAAAGTAAATTTTTAAATAAGCAGCCCAAGCCATTGCTTTTATTGGTAAATCACCATATAACTATCGGTGTATTTGCCAGAAACTGTATTTTTCGACACCTTTCGTCTGGCCGGACCGGTCTCACCACAATGCCAATTACAAAATATCGATTCGTGAGTTCGAGAATGTTTGCGCTGTGCTTCCCGCCTGCAAGAGGCCCGACTGTTCGTGCAGTTTCGAACCTGCTGGTGTGCGTCGGCCTTGCCTCGGTCGTCGCTGCCTGCGGAACGCTGCCGGTTGCCCGCACCGATGGGCATCTTAAGCGAGAGCCCCAGGCCGATAACGCAAAGGCAAGTGGTGGCGCAAATAGTTCTTCGGCCGTGCCCCAACCGGTTCGCCAGGTGCCGTTGCCGCCACCACCGGCGGCGCGTATTGAAGAAGTGAAATACTCGGTGACCGTCAACAATGTCCCGGTACAGGAATTGCTGTTCGCTGTCAGCCGCGATACCAAGGTCAATATCGACATCCACCCCGACATCAATGGGCGCGTCACGCTAAACGCAATTGATCAGACGCTGAAGCAGATTCTTACCCGTATTTCGAAACAGGTCGATGTGCGCTGGGAAGTGGACGGGCCGAATATCGTGGTCAAGCCGGATTCGCCCTATCTGAAAATCTACAAGGTCGATTACGTCAACATGCAGCGCGATTCGACGAGTTCCATCGGCGTACAAACACAAGTGGTCGGTCCGAGCACGGGTGCCGCTGGCGGCGGCAGTGGCGCAGGACAAAACAGTTCGATTGTGAAACTTGAAAATACCAGCAAGAACAAATTTTGGGAAACACTCGGAAACAACATCAAGGACATGCTGCGCGAAACGGACAAATTACTCCCTGAGGGCAGCTCCGAAACATTCACCCAAACCCGCTCCCAGGGCGTGACCGCGAGCAACCGCCCACAGACCGCCACGCAGCGTCGTACCGCCGCTCAAACCGGCCAAACGACCACCACCGGGCCAGGCGTCGCAGAACAGGCGGCGGCTCAAGAGGGGGCAACACAAACCCTGACCTTTCGAGAGGCTGCGTCGGTCATCATGAATGCGGAGACGGGAACATTGGCAATCCGCGCCACCTCCCGGCAGCATGAAATAGTTGGCCAGTTCATCGAACAGATCGGCGGTTCGTCACGTCGACAAGTTTTGATAGAGGCCACCGTCGTTGAAGTCGTA
>JBKJMK010000040.1:0-12213 GCA_046596005.1 Usitatibacteraceae bacterium
CGCGCCCTTTGAAGACGGGAATTTTTCTTTTGCCTGGCCGGGTGATGGCGTGGAAAGACCGAAGACGAAGTTGTAATCCCTCTTCGATCAGCCGCGTCAGACTTGTTCGTTGCTGCGCGGCCAGCGCCTTTGCATTGGCGAGCAGGGAATCATTTATGTCGAGCGTGGTTTTCATGGAGTTACTATACAGATTTCTGTATGGACAGTAAATCATCGTCAGTTGCGCATCTTCTGCAAGATTTAAACGGTCGTGGATGCGCGTGTTTCGCAACGCGTGGACATGAATGAAATTAGAAAAACAATAGCGCTGGCGGGGTTTTCAAGCAGAAAACGCTCGTAAAGGCCCGCCAATGCTGGTGTTTGGCAATTCCTTCGTTAATTTCTAGTTCTCGAACCGCGCCTCAAACGCTTCAGCGTAAGCGCTTTCGCCAAACTCGAAATGGCTGTCCGGCGCTTCGCCGAGGTATGTCGCTTCAACCGTTACCTTTACGTAGCGGTCCAGCTTTTGCCAGATCGCATAGCTGAGCGTGCGGGCGATGTCGGCAGGTTTTTCGCCCGCGCGAATTTCGTGGTCTGCGGTAAGCGTGATGGCGACCGCGTCTTTGACTTTCCCGCGCTCAATTTCTTCGGGCTTGCACCAATGTGTTGTGAACGCTTCGACGACTTGCGGGACCTCGCGCGGCAGCAGCGGCGAGGCACAGACTTGCAATCGAAACAGGTTGCCAGCTTTTGCGAATTGCACACGGACGGGAATGTTCATGTCGATAAGTTAATGCAACAGTGGAAATCGCGCAATGCTAGGCAAGCCGCAAAGATTGGTTTAGCATCGTCAGTCGGGCATCGCGTGCGTACATTTGTATATAACGTGCACGCATAAAGCATGAAACCAAAAAAGGCAGCCGAGGCTGCCTTTTTTTATCCCGCAGTATCGTGCACCGCGCGAAATGTTCAGTCAGTTACTTCTCTTCGATCTTGGCCTTGCTGCGCAATTCCTGAATCAAGCGTGCGACCTGATCTTGCTGCGCCTGTTGGCGAAACTTATCCTTCACTTCGTCAAACCCGGGCACTTTCATCGCACGTGAATCATCGACGCGGATCACATGGTATCCAAACGGCGACTTTACCGGTGTCTCGGTGAGTTGACCCTTTGGCAGTGCTTTGATCGCGTTGCCAAATTCAGGGACGTAGCGACCGGCAGGTGCCCAGTCGAGATCGCCGCCGTTGTCTTTGGAGCCGGTGTCTTTTGACTTTTCTTTGGCGAGCTTTTCAAATGTTTCACCGCGCTTCAAGGAGGCGATGATTGCTTTGGCGTCGTCTTCCTTGTCGACGAGAATGTGGCGCGCCTTGTACTCTTTATCGCCCAATTGCACGACGTACTTGTCGTAGTCAGACTTTAGTTGCGCATCGCTGATTGGATTCGCTTTGACGTGATCTTCAAAGAACGCGCGGATCAGAACAGCCTGGCGTGCCATCTCCATTTGCGCGGCAACGGTCGGTGACTTGTCGAGGCCTTTCTTTTTTGCCGCTTGCGAGAGTACTTCGCGGTTGACAAGTTCGTCCTTCATTGCATTTGCAAAATCAGGAGACGCTGGCTGGCCTGCCTGTTCACGCTCGCGGTTCATCGCGTCAAAATAGGCACTCGGGATGATGACGCCATTGACGCTTAAATTGCCACTGGCCTTGGCGGCTTTGGTGGACGCTTTTTCTGCTTTCTCGGCTTTGGACTGCGCGAGTGCCACTGGCGCTGATGCCGCAGCAAAGGCTACGGAGAGAGCCACGACGATGATTTTTAAATTGTGTTGCATTAGTCTTCCTTTGTTAAGTGAAACAATCAAAAATAAAAAAACAAACTCACAACTCTTGAGTACGTGCATCAATCTTCAACGCATGAATGTGCGTGCGCATCAACTCGCCAAGCAGGTCGTAAATCATGCGATGGCGCGCAACCAGCGATTTGCCCGTGAATGCGCTCGATACGATGGTGAGTTCAAAATGTGTCCCGTCGACCGCGCCAGTTCGCTCAGCATGATCGAGCGCACCCGCGTGGCCCGCATGCGTCGCCGAATCATCGATGACCTCAATCAGCGTCGGTGCCAAGGCCTGGAGTCTGTCGGTGATCTGGTTGCAAATTGAAATCATGTTCGATGGCTAGAAAACGCGCTTGAATGGTTTAACGTTGACCGAGCTAAATACACCCGCCGTACAGTAAGGGTCTTCCGATGCCCACGCAATGGCCGCTTCGCGCGATGCGAATTCGGCAATGATTAGCGAGCCTGAAAACCCGGCAGGCCCCGGATCTTCTGCATCAATCAGCGGGTGAGGGCCAGCCAGAATCAGTCGTCCGTCGTCTTGCAATTGTTTGAGGCGCGAAACATGCGCGGGCCGGTTGGCAAGGCGTTTTTCCAGCGCGCCGGGCATTTCTTCGCAGATGATGGCGTATAGCATCGAAATATTTCCGGCGATAATGCGTTACGATTCTTTGGGTGTTTGCACAGTCTCATCGGGCAAGTATTTCGCCATCCAGAATGCTTGTGCAATCACAAATACAAAACTTAGCGCGGATCCACCGAACACCTTGACTTTGACCCACGCGTCAAGTGAAAGTGTTGTTGCGAAGTACTGGTTCAACGTCGCGAGCACCAGGAAAAAAATGCCCCACGCCATCGAGAGTTTTCGCCATACATGGTCTGGCAACTCTATTTCCTGCCCAAGCACGCTCTTGATGGGATTCTTGCGCAGCGCCACTGCGCCCAGGATCATGAGGCCCATCAGACCGTAGAACAATGTCCATTTGATCTTGATGTAAAACTCATCGTGCAGCAGGATCGTCGCGCTGCCGAAAATCAAAATGAACGCCAACGCGATCCATTGCACGGGCTTGATTTTTTCGCGGCGCCAAAGTGACCACGCAATTTGTACGATGGTCGCAGCGATGGCAACGCCGGTCGCCACGTAAATATCAGCGAACTTGTATGCCCCGAAGAACAGGATGACCGGTAAAAAATCGAGAAGCAGTTTCATCAAACTCAAGCGTAGTTACAAAAGAATTGAGGCGCAAAAACAATAACTTGGTATTTTCTCACGATTAATGCGCTTGCGTCCAACGGGTAAATTCCGCCTCGATAAGGCCACGCGATCCTAAAGGAAAGCCGGGCCGGGAGGCCAATGCTTTTGCTTCTTCATAGAAACCCGGGAGATCATAGGGTAGATGGGCGTTGAGCGTATCAAAGGCGTATCGCATGAGGGACTCGTCGCCTGTCCTGATGGCGGTAATGGCGAAATTGAGATTAAGCAGCCGCCAAGGCCGCTGCGGATTCGAGCGTTCCAGGTCGGCTTGCAGCAGCGGCGAAAAATGCCTGATGAAACCCTGCATCATTGCGTAGACAGCCGCTGTTTCCTGCCGTGATTCCGCCGCGTTTGATTGCGCCGCCAGCGCGTTGATAATTGGCTCTACCGTCGCTATCGGCAGTTCGTGGCGCATCGCCCAATAGCCGATGCCGATTTCAACCGTCTGCAGGTTAGGCAGGTGGTCGTCGAGGCCAAAACGAATTAGCCAGCTTTCCAGCTCCGCCAACGCGCGCAGCGCCTCATCAATAGCATCGGCTGCATCATCAATTGGCAACACCCGATCTGGCCCGTATTCGTGGTCCAGACGCGACATCACCGCCAGAAAATCACCGACGATGGCGAGCAGGGCGATGGCGTCGTTGGGCGCAACACTGCGAGCAGCACCTGCGTAACGTTCGCGATACGCCGTCTGCACGCCTTGGGCCACACTGCGAAAGTGGTCGTCCAGCGAGGCGAGCGCGTCATCCTTGGTGTCTGGCGCCGCGTTAAACATCATGCGGATTGGTTTGATTTCCATCTTTGCGTCAGTCGTTTAAAGCTGGCAGTGGAGGGCAGTGTCGTGAATCGAGCCTGCTATGATTGCCTTTTCCCCCAATAGTTTGATTGTTTTTGTGCAAAATTTTGATTGTCATAACCATTCTGTCTTCTCAGATGGCCTGTTGCGGCCAAGCGAGTTGGTGGCGCTGGCGAAGAATAGTGGTTGTGACGCTGTTGCGTTAACGGACCACGACAACACCGGCGGATTAGCCGAAGCCGAAGCGGCGGCGGCGGATCTGCACGTTCGCTTCATTCGCGGCGTTGAGCTATCCGTCTCATGGCCGGGCCAATCATCCGATCCCGAAACAGCGGATATTAACCCGATCACGATCCATGTGGTGGGTCTCGGCATCGATCCGCATAACACCGCACTAATGACGGGCATTGCCTCAATACGCGACGGACGATTTGATCGCGCGCAGCAGATGGGCGCAAATCTTGCCAACATGGGAATTGAGGGCCTGTTCGAAGACGCATTGGCGTTGGCGGAAAATAAAGACATGATCGGCCGGACCCACTTCGCACGGGCAATGGTGGCGCGCGGCTTGGCAAAGAACGTCGGCGCGGTTTTTGCGCGCTTCCTGACCCCCGGAAAACCGGGCTTCGTCGCCCATCAATGGGCCGGTCTAAGCCCAGCTATTCAATGGATCGCCGGTGCCGGCGGCGTGGCAGTACTCGCACACCCAGGGCGCTACAAGCTATCAAAGCAGGAGATGCGCAATCTGTTGTTGGAATTCAAACAAGCCGGTGGCAAGGCAATCGAAGTCATTACCGGCAGCCATGAAAAGCACCAGTACCGCGAATACGCCACGCTTGCCCGTGAATTTGATTTCATGGCGTCGCGTGGGTCGGATTTCCACGGACATGGTGAAAGCCGGTTCAAACCGGGCAGTTTGCCGCTGCTACCTGCGGACTTGGTGCCAGTCTGGTCAGTTTTACAATGAGCCAGTTTTTCACCTTACATCCAACACACCCTGAAGCTCGCCTGATCAAACGCGCTGTCGATATCGTCCGCAAAGGTGGGTTGATCGCTTATCCGACAGATTCCTGTTACGCGCTCGGTTGTCATATCGGCGACAAAAGCGCGATGGAACGGATCCGGCGTATTCGCCAGGTCGATGAACGGCATCACTTCACGCTGGTGTGTCGTGACCTGTCCGACATAGGCACTTTCGCCAAGGTGAACAACGCCCAGTATCGACTCCTGAAAGCCCACACCCCGGGCACCTATACATTCATTCTCGACGCAACGCGTGAATTGCCCCGACGGCTCGCCCACCCCAAGCGCGCGACAGTGGGCGTGCGCGTGCCGGAGCATCCGGTAACGCATGCTTTGCTTACGGAACTGAATGAGCCGTTGCTTTCTTCCACGCTGATGTTACCGGGTGACGAAACCCCCTTGAATGACGCTGAGGCCATCCGTACGCGACTTGAGCACGAGGTGGATCTCATTCTCGATGGCGGTGCCTGTGGTATCGAGCCGACCACGGTGATTGATTTGTCGGAACCCGAGCCCATGTTGGTGCGAAAAGGTAAGGGCGAAGTTGCCAGCTTTGGCTTTGCCGTTTAGTACAACACGTTTTAGTGCAACACGTTTTACCCAACCGGCTAACTTTCCCAATAAGAAACCAGGACCCAAAATGGATGCATCCATCCTTCAAAAAATCACGGTTTACGCCATACCGCTGATTTTCGCCATTACGCTCCATGAAGCTGCACATGCCTATGCTGCACGTTACTTCGGCGACTCGACCGCCTACATGCTTGGCCGCATGACCTTGAATCCGATCAAGCATATCGATCCGGTATGGACAATCCTCGTGCCGATTGTGACGTTGCTGGTGAGTCCGTTTGTGTTCGGTGCCGCCAAGCCGGTGCCGGTAAATTTCGGTGCGCTGCGTAACCCGAAGCGCGACATGATTTGGGTGGCCGCCGCCGGACCGCTGGCAAATCTCGCGATGATGATTGCGTGGGCAATAGTGGCAAAAATAGCAATCACGCTCGGTGCATCCGGGCCGCTTTATTTCATCGCGTTGGTAGCAGAGGCTGGCATTTTTGTGAACGCGCTGCTGATGATTTTCAATCTCTTTCCATTGTTGCCGCTCGACGGCGGACGCATTCTGACGGGATTATTGCCAAACAAAATGGCCTATGCGTTCTCGCGTACCGAGCCTTACGGCATGCTTATTCTGGTGGCGTTGCTAGTCACCGGGGTATTTGGCAGATTCATGGGGCCGCTGGTCGATATCAGCATGAAATCGATATACGCTATAATAGGGCTGTCTTGATCGCTGCAGTCGTAAGACGTATGTGGTTCGCCTCCCGGCGAAACCCTTGCAGCCGATTGGTCAGGTGTGGCAGTGC
The DNA here is from genome assembly GCA_046596005.1 of Usitatibacteraceae bacterium. GTDB lineage: Bacteria > Pseudomonadota > Gammaproteobacteria > Burkholderiales > Usitatibacteraceae > UKL13-2. The sequence continues at coordinate 6,250 of JBKJMK010000040.1, forward strand.
GATCCAATAAATGCCGCCTGATCTGATCCAATGATCGATTGATCCACCTAACCTTGCGCATTACTTGTTCGGCCATTGCGTAACACTTTGCTTTTTGAGGGTTTGAACCCCACGTATGTTTCCTGACAGAGTTCTTTCCGGCATGCGGCCTACGGGTCGATTGCATCTGGGCCATTATCATGGCGCGTTAAAAAACTGGGCGAAATTGCAGCACGAATATCCGTGCTTCTTCTTTGTCGCAGATTGGCATGCGCTCACGACCCATTACGAAACCCCCGAGGTTATCGAGGAATACACCCACGAACTCGTGATTGACTACATCGCGGCCGGTATCGACCCTGCCCAGGCAACCCTGTTCGCGCAATCAAAGGTACCGGCACACGCTGAGTTAACGCTGCTGCTGTCATTTTTCACGCCACTATCCTGGTTGGAGCGGGTGCCGACTTACAAAGACCAAATGCAAAAGCTTGGCGAACGCGGCCATGATCTCGCCACCTATGGGTTTCTAGGTTATCCGTTGATGCAGGCTGCCGATATCCTGATATACCGCGCCAATCGCGTGCCGGTCGGTGAGGATCAGGTGTCGCACGTTGAAATGACCCGTGAAGTCGCACGGCGTTTCAATCATCTTTTCGGACGCGAAAAAGGATTTGAGGAAAAAGCGGAAGCCGCGATCAAGAAGTTGGGATCGAAAAAAGCGAAGCTATATAACTCCTTGCGGACGCGTTTTCAGCAGGATGGGGATGACGCGGCGCTCAGAGAGGCCCATGACCTATTGGCCGATGTGCAAAATCTTTCGATGGGTGATCGCGAGCGCCTGTTTGGCTATCTCGAAGGCGGCGGCAAGGTGATCCTGCCGGAACCGCAGGCTTTGTTGACGCCGACGTCCAAGCTCATCGGGCTCGATGGTCAAAAGATGTCCAAAAGTTACGGCAATACCATTGATATGCGCGACGATGAAAAAACCGTCAGTGAAAAAGTTCGCAAGATGCCGACCGACCCCGCGCGCGTGCGCCGAAATGATCCGGGCGACCCGGAGAAATGTCCGGTATGGAGTTTGCATCAGGTGTATTCCAACGAGGCCACGCGGCGATGGGTGGTCGAAGGTTGCAAGAGCGCTGGCATCGGTTGTCTGGAGTGTAAACAACCAGTGATTGACGGCATCGTTAATGAGTTGAAGCCGATGCGCGAACGCGCCGCACCGTTTGAAGAAGATCCAACGCTGGTAAAAAATATTCTTGCCGACGGCTGCGAAAAAGCCCGCGATGTTTCCGAAGAAACGATGCGCGATGTGCGCGATGCAATGGGCCTGAGTTTTTCGTGAATCCACGGGATCTCATTCTGTTGGCGGCGGCCGGATTGATGGCGTCGACGCTCCTCGCGGCACCGGCTGCACTACCGCTCGGCAAATCACAATTTGAATTTATCGATCAGCGAGGCGATCCCACACGGCCGGTCACGGTGTGGATGTTTGTGCCTGATACTTGCGATCACAAATGCCCGCTGCAGTTTGTGATGCATGGCGTCAAGCGCAACGGCGAGGAATATCTCGACAATTGGGTCGACTTTGCCAAGGCGCGAAAATTTATTGTGGCTGTTCCTGAATTTACGCGCAAATATTTTCCCAAGGATGAAGACTACAGTCTGGGGCGTTCTACTACCGAGCCCGATCCCGCCAAGTGGGCTTTTTCGGTTCCAGAGCATTTGTTCGACGAATTGAAATCGCGTCACGGTTTTGAAGCGCAGACCTACCGCATGTTCGGGCATTCGGCCGGCGGGCAGTTCGTACACCGCTTGCACCTGTTCAATCCAGCGCATCGTGCCAATCCGATAATCGCCGCCAATCCCGGCTGGTACACGCTGCCTGAGTGGGGAATCGACAAAACGCCTTATAAGTTTCCATACAACACCATCGGCTCCCGCGTGGATACGATGATTGCGCGGCAAGCGTTATCCCGTCCGTTTGTGCTGATGCTGGGAGACAAAGATACCGATGCCAGCGATCCGAATCTCAATAAAAGCGTCGGCGCGAATGAACAAGGCCGCCACCGTCTCGCCCGCGGGGAATATTTTTACGGCGCGGCGACCATTGCGGCAAAAAATCTGGGCGTGAAATTTGCGTGGCAAAAGAGGTATGTAAACGGCGCAGGACACGACAACGCACACATGGCAGCTGCCGCCGTTGAAATGATGTATGCCCCGCTGGTTGCAGCGTCGTCGACACCGGCCCACCAGGCGTTGTTGAAAAAATGAGCGTAGAACTCATCATCGACAATTCCCGTGCCGCGCAGGCATCCCTGGACATGTCGATGCCGGTCGCAAAGATAAAGGGTGAACTGATCACCGATCTACCGGCTGATCTGTTCATTCCGCCAGATGCGCTCTCGGTCATTCTCGAGGAATTCGAGGGCCCGCTGGATTTACTGTTGTATCTCATTCGCAAACATTCGCTCGATATTCTCAATATTCCGATGGCTGACCTCACCCGTCAATACATGGTCTATGTGGAAGCGATGCGGTCAAACCAGTTTGATCTTGCGGCTGAGTATTTATTGATGGCGGCAGTGTTGATCGAAATAAAATCTCGCATGTTGCTGCCGCGACCACCGCGCGAGAACGAGGCCGAGCCGGACGATCCGCGCGCCGAACTGGTGCGCCGCTTGATGGAGTACGAGCAAATGAAAGCGGCTTCGCAGGCAATCGATCAATTGCCGCGCAAGGATCGGGATTTTTCGATTGTCGACGTGCTTATTGAGCAAAGTCTCGTCGCAAGGGTGCCGACTGTGCTGGCTGTCGATCTGACCGACGCATGGCGGGCAATTCTGAATCGCGCGAAGGCCACCCGAAAGCACAGTGTGACGCGCGAAGAACTTTCAGTGCGCGCGCATATGTCGCGCATTCTCCGTTATTTGGGCGGCCACGGTTTCGTGCGATTCGATGAACTGTTTCAACCGTCGGCTGGCGTTGCCGTGGTCGTCGTGAGTTTTCTTGCCGTGCTGGAACTGGCGCGTGAGGCGCTCATTGACCTTAGCCAGAGCGCTGCGTTCGAACCCATCTACGTCAAATTGAGGGAAGCCCAGCCTTCGTTGCTCGAGCCATCCTTCTAAAAGTGATTCACAGCAGGCGCAATGACAATGTCCAATGAACAACCTGATTTAAATACTGAGCCAACCGAACCGGCTGAACCGCTACAGGAGACGAGCACGACCGTTTCTGCCGAGCTGCTTGCCGAAATGTCCCCCATATCAGGCGACCCGGCATCGCCAGGTGTAGAGATCAGCGAAGCCAAGCGCGCGTTGGAAGCCGCCCTGATGGCGGCGTCGGAGCCGATGCCGCTGGTTGAGTTAAAGCGTCTTTTTGATGGCGAATTAAGCGGCGATATATTACGCAATCTGCTCGATGAACTGCGCAACGAATGGACAGGCCGCAGTGTTGAGCTGGCGTTGGTGGCAAGTGGTTACCGCTTCCGCGTGAAGCCGGAATATCAAAAATACCTCGATAAACTGACCAACGAAAAACCGCTGAAATATTCCCGCGCGGTACTTGAAACCCTCGCCATCATCGCCTACCGCCAACCGGTAACGCGCGCTGATATTGAGGACATCCGTGGTGTGCAGGTTTCGCCGCATATTTTGAAGACGTTGCAGGATCGCGGCTGGATCGATGAAATCGGCCACAAGGAAGTGGTGGGTCGCCCGGCGCTATTTGCCACCACCAGACACTTCCTCGACGATTTGAATTTGCGGTCGCTGGAAGAATTGCCGCCGCTGCATGAACTGCAAGCCACACTGGATATGACGCAGGCGGGCGCGGTGCTTTCCGGTGTCGGAACGAGCGAATCGGCCAACCCCAACCAGATGCTGCCAGGGATGGAAATAAACAAAATTGTTGAAACCGATGCGGGCCTACCCGTTGCGGAGCAGGCGAGTCTTGAGGCGTCCGGGATCGACGGCCTCGATGCAGAGGAGCGTCATCATGGTTAAGCGCGTGGTAGTCGGCGTCACAGCACGCGGCTATGTCGATGGCCGTTATATCGGTGAAGAAAAAGATGCCGCTCGAGGCAGCGATGACCGCGATCGTGGTCGCGCGCGACGTGGCAAGGCTGGCGCTGGTGCTGGGCCGGGCGGCGGCAAGCGTCGTGGTGCCGGTTCGGATGCAGATAATGTTGGCAACACCATTGGCGGCAAACGCAGGCGCGGCGGACAGGGCAAAGCACCGGGGCAGCCACAGGCACAAGGCAAAGGGCAAGGCAGGACGCGCAATGCGGTAAATCGCGGTGGCCAGGGCGCTACCGTGCCGACCCCACGCGGCGATGGCCAGAGCCGTCCGCAAGGTCAGCGGCGTGGACCCGGTACAGGACAGGCAGTCGGTCAAGGTGCTGCGCAAGGTAGAAACCAGAAGCGCGGAAGACGCGGTGCTCCGGACGCGCAAGGCCCTTTGGTCGGTGCGAACGGCTTGGCCACCGGCGTTCCACGCGGCCAACCGCGCAATCCGCCGCGCAACAATCGCGGCAGCAAACGCACACCATTCCGTGCGCCACCGATGAGCGCATCACCGTCTGAGGTCACCGATTTTCGTCGCGTCGGCGACGACATAAAATCCGGCCAGTTTGCAGAAGCACTGGCGAGCCAGGCGAACGTAAAGCGCGAGCGACTGCACAAGGTATTGGCGCAGTCCGGCCACGGCTCCCGTCGCGACATGGAAATCATGATTTCGTCGGGTCGCGTGATGGTCAACGGCATTGTCGCCACGACCGGTACACAAGTGTCACCGGGCGATACCTGCATGGTCGATCAGCGTCCGGCCAAGCTGCGCTTCGATGAGGATCTGCCGCGCATTTTGCTTTATCACAAGCCCGAAGGCGAGATTGTCACCACCAGCGATCCGGGCAACCGCATCACTGTTTTCGACAATTTGCCCAAGGTCGAAAACGGCAAGTGGGTCGCCATCGGTCGTCTCGATATCAACACCTCCGGCCTGCTCATTTTTACCACCAATGGCGAACTTGCCAATCGCCTCATGCACCCACGTTACGAAGTTGAACGTGAATATGCAGTGCGTATCCTCGGTGAGCTGACCGATGAACAAACGAATAATTTGCTTACCGGCGTGAATATCGACCCGGATGAAGAATCCGACGAACCGAGCGTACCAGCCCGCTTTGACACCATCGACAAGCGCGGCGGCGAAGGCGTGAATCAGTGGTATCACGTCACGATCAAGGAAGGGCGCAATCGCGAAGTGCGCAAATTGTTCGAGACACAGGGCCTCACGGTTTCCCGCTTGATCCGCACCCGCTTCGGCAAAATCGAATTGCCACCGCGCCTGGCGCGGGGCAAATTGATGGAGCTGGATGTGGGGCAGGTCAATGGCGTGCTGAGCTGGGTCGGGATGAAAAACGAAGTCGGCCCGGTTGGCGCATTGCCGGCCAATGCAAAACGACCGCGCCGTGAACCGCGCCCGGCACGCGGCGCGCCCGGTGCCCATCCTGCGCCAGAGCGCGGCAACGAACTTGGCCCGGTCGTGGATCTGGATGCAATCGACGCGGCCGACGACATCGGTAATGCAATTCAAATGGAAACGCCACCGCACATTGAACACGCCGATATCGACGTTGGCGTTGGTGTTATTGGTGCCGACGTTCGTGGTGGACGCGTTGGCGGAAACGAGCAGCGCAAGGGCCGGGGCGGCCTGCGCGGACGTGGTGGACGCGGCCGGGGTGGCGACCGTGGGCGTAAGCCCGCGGCAGTGGGGACGTCTGCGGGGACGACAGCCGGGTCCGCCGGTGGATTCCAGGGTCAGCCGATGAATGAATCGTCAGGCAACGCGCCGCACGAAATTGATGGCAACCGCGGCGCAGCAGGTGGTGTGGCAGGCGCGGCACCGAATGCAGCGCCGGGTGGAGAGAGAAAGCGAAATCCAAAGAACCGGCGACGCGCACGACGCGGCCCCAGAAGCGCGGGC
>JBKJMK010000182.1:0-6952 GCA_046596005.1 Usitatibacteraceae bacterium
GGTTAGTCAGAATCAGGCGCAACGCCGTCGGCTGTCCCACAGGCTTAAACTACACCTCAAGACCAATCAGGCTGCCGCGCCTGTATGTGAAACAATACGCGTGTTTGAAGATATAAGGCCACGGTTGTTTTCAGAAGACAACCGTTGTCTATCTCCGATTGTTCTTTGTGTCCCCCGATTGTTCCTTGCCCGATTGGGTCACTTGATCTACGCGGAATGGCGTTACGCGGTCATGCGAGTCATTAGGCTTCATAGGACGCGTCCCTTCATTTCGAACTCAAGGGGTCGTCTGCCCTGAGCGCGCCGGTGGCACAGGTAAATATGCTGTACGGTTCGGAGATTCAACTCCTGCCCGGCAGGGCGATCGCGAGCATTCTGGGCGATGCCGCAATGGAGAAGCATGAATTCGAGGCGTACCATGCAGCTGGCGTAGCAGATCGTGAATTAAAACTGGGGATTGTATAAAACGATGAACGAAAATCTTTATGCGCTGCTGCAATCGCGTTTCCCGCATGATCGTTCGCAGACCGCACTCGAAACGGCATCCGGCAAAACGTATTCTTATGCAGCACTTGAAAACACGACAGCACGGTACGCCGGCTTCATCCGCGCGCTCGGTGTCATGCCAGGCGACCGTGTCTGCGTACAAGTGGAAAAATCGCCCGAGGCATTGTTTCTGTACCTTGCCTGCCTGCAATCTGGCGCGGTGTATCTACCGCTCAACAGTGCCTATCAGGAGGGGGAAGTCGATTATTTTCTAGCCGATGCCACGCCGAAAGTGTTGGTGCACCAGTCGAAAAACGAGGCTTGGATTGGTCGTTTGTGCGACCAGCGTGGCATCGTGCATCGATTCATACTCGCTGACGATATTGAGGAAGACAACAAGCATGGGCGCGGCTCCTGGCATGAAAATGCGCTGAAATGCCCGCCAATGCTGGAAGTTGTTAGTCGAGGGCAGGACGATCTGGCGTCGATCCTCTACACGTCCGGAACCACCGGCCGCAGCAAGGGCGCGATGATTACCCACCACAATCTCTCGTCAAACGCGCTGACGTTGCACCAGTATTGGGGCTTCAAGCCCGGCGATATTTTGCTGCATGCGTTGCCGATTTTTCATGTGCATGGATTATTTGTGGCGTGCCATACCGCACTGCTCAACGGCAGCAAAATGATCTTTCATGCGAAGTTCGATGCCAAGGCTGCCATGACGGCGCTGCCGCGTGCGACCGTGTTCATGGGCGTGCCGACGATGTACGTGCGGTTACTGGCCGAAGCGAATTTCTCGAAAGCAACCTGCGCCAGTATTCGGCTGTTTGTCTCCGGCTCAGCCCCTTTGCTTGCCGAGACTTTCCAGGCTTTTTTTGAACGCACCGGCCACACCATCCTTGAGCGCTACGGCATGACCGAGACCGGGATGATTACCTCCAATCCCCTGCATGGCGTCCGGCGTGGCGGAACCGTCGGACAAGCCCTGCCGGGCATTGCGGTGCGGGTGCTTGATGAGACTGGAAATCCGTGTGCACCGGGAGATATTGGCGACTTGCAGGTAAAGGGTGATAACGTGCTGCCGGGTTACTGGCAGATGCCCGAAAAGAACAAAGAAGAATTCACCGCTGACGGTTATTTCAAGACCGGCGACGTCGGCAGGATTGAAGCCGATGGTTTTGTCACCATCGTCGGCCGCTCCAAGGATTTAGTGATCTCCGGCGGTTACAATGTTTACCCGAAGGAAATTGAATTGCTGCTTGATGAAATCGCCGGGGTTGCGGAGAGTGCGGTGATTGGTTTACCGCATCCGGATTTTGGGGAAGCGGTGGCGGCGGTGATCGTGAAAAAGCCGACCGCAACCCTTGCTGAGTCCGATGTAATGGCGGCGATCAAAGGTAAACTTGCCGTCTTCAAGTTGCCCAAACGTGTTTTTCTGGTTGAGGATTTGCCCCGCAACGCGATGGGCAAGGTGCAAAAAAATGAGTTGCGCAAGCGCTTTGCCGATACGTTCAAGTAGTCTTTTGGACAGTTTGGTCGTTAATCCATTACCGTCTGCCCTGTTGTGTGGTGCCTGCAACTTGAAAATGACCACGATGCGCCCAATTTCCAATGAACTGTTTGATATTAGGATATTAAGAAGTCGATGATTGTATTCAACCTTTCCTGCTCACATGGCCATGAATTTGATGGCTGGTTCCGCTCTGCGGAAGATTTTGAACGCCAGTCGCACAGCGTGCTGGTGGAATGTCCGCACTGTGGCGATACGCGCATCACCAAGCGGCTTTCCGCGCCGCGCCTCAATATGGGTGCCAGTGAGATTGGCCCTGCATTGCCTGCGATAACCGGTCCGCAGGAGGTCATGCCCGCCTCGATGATGCCCGGCTTGCAGGAACACATGCTGCAGCAATTCAAGGCATTTGTTCGTGCCAATACTGAAAACGTCGGCAAGCAATTCGCCGAGACTGCACGGCGCATGCACTATGGCGAAGAAAGCCATCGCAACATTCGCGGGCGCGTCTCGCCGGATGAGGCGGTCGCGCTGAGCGAAGAGGGGATCGATACGGTATCGCTTCCACATGGGATTTTTCTCGATGAGGGCGTGCAGTAGCCGCAGAAGTATTGCCGGGCATATGCTAAGGTTTCGCTAATGCAAATTGGCGAGGCAAGGCATGAAAGCAATTCTCTGCAAGGCGTGGGGCGGCCCCGAAACACTGCTGCTCGAAGACGTCGTCTCTCGCGAACCTGCCGCAGGTGAAGTGAATATTCGCGTGCGCGCAGCGGGCGTGAATTTTCCCGATGTGCTCATCATCCAGAAAAAATACCAGACACAACCGCCGCTGCCGTTCTCGCCTGGCGCGGAGGTGGCCGGCGATGTATTGAGCGTCGGCGCAGGTGTCACCCACGTGAAGCCTGGCGACAAGGTGGTCAGTTTTTGTGGCGTTGGCGGATTCGCCGAAGAAGTGATTGCCCCTGCTGCGGTAACAATGTTGATGCCGACTGGCGTTACTTATCCACTCGCGGCCATATTTTCACTCGCATACGGCACTTCATGGCATGCCGTGCGCGATCGCGCCGCGTTGCAGGCCGGTGAAACCATGCTGGTACTGGGTGCGTCCGGCGGCGTGGGGCTGGCGGCCGTGGAGATCGGCAAGGCGATTGGCGCGCGCGTCATCGCGGCAGCCTCAAGCGACGAAAAACTCGCCATCTGCAAACAACACGGCGCAGATAGTCTCATCAATTATTCGCGTGAGGATTTGCGTGAAGCGATCAAGCGTGAAACCGCCGGCAGGGGCCCTGATGTGATTTTTGATCCGGTGGGCGGCAAGTTCGCAGAGCCAGCGTTTCGTTCCATCGGCTGGCGTGGCCGCTATCTCGTGATCGGTTTTGCAGACGGCGCAATTCCGTCGCTGCCGCTTAATCTCGCGTTGCTCAAGGGTGCGTCGATTGTGGGTGTTTTTTGGGGCGAATTTGCCAAGCGTGAACCGCAGAAAAACATGCAGGGCATGACAGAAATGATGGGCTGGATGCGCGCGGGAAAAATCAATCCGCTGATTTCGAAATCATATGCGCTTGCCGATGCACCGCAGGCGTTGATGGACATGGCCGCACGCAAGGTCGTTGGCAAGATCGTCATCACGCCATAGTGGTGCGGTGCCGGACTGGCGCGGCGCAATCAGGGCACTTGGCCGGGTGTCGCGGAGGTGCGAGGAAATAAGTCCGGAAATCGCCGTTTCTGCGAACGTTGGCAGTGCCGCTATTGACGGCAACGCTGCGCGCGAATCGTCATGCAGGCCTGCCATCTCCCGGCTTTGGATGCAGCAGTAACGCCGCAATCGCCATCCCTGCCAGCACCACACAACCAAGCAGAAATGGCGCTTTCACATCGACCAGTTCTGCGACCGCGCCGCCGGCAGCCATGCCAATACCGACACCGCTAACGATAAATGTAGACGACCAGGTGAATGCCTCGGTGGCATATTTATTTGGTGCGATACGGGTGATCAATAGCGTTTGTGCCGTGAATGCGGGTGCGATGAAGGTACCCGCGACGAACGCAATGACGGCAAAAACATACACTTGGTCTATCCACCAGTGAAGCAGAAATGGTATCGACATCATGCCGACAGCAAACGCAAACTGGCGCTCAAGCGGTGCCTTGAGATGCAGCACACCGTAGATGGCCCCGCCGACAGCACTGCCTAGAGAATTGACACCGAGAAACAAGCCGGCCAGCACGGGGAGGCTGAGATAGGTGGCGAATGCAGGGTAGCCCACCTCCAGAATCCCGAACGAAAATGTCATGCCGAATGTGACGACAAAAAGACCAACTAAACGTGGTTCCGTCAATGGCCCCAGAAAATGGCGCTCGATGTGCTGTTCCTGTTTCCAGTATTTGAGTGCGGGTGTAAATAGAAAAATAATGAATGCCGCAATAGTAACAATCAGCGACGCCACGAACGCGGTCTTTGCGCCATGCGTAGCGATCACCACCGCCACCAGCGCGGGACCAACGGTGAAGTTTAGTTCGATCATGATTGAATCGACCGAAAAGGCCATGCGTCGATTGGTCTCGTCGGGAAAGCGGTGTCGCCAAAGCGTGCGTGTCAGCACGGCAATCGGGGGGCAAAGCGCGCCAGCAAGCGCAGCGGCAAGCATGATGATGATTGGCGCAAGCTTCTGTGCCGTCACCACGAAAAGCAGTGCAAGAAACACACTGTGCAGCACACCGGTAATGCGCAGAGGCCAATGGGGACCGATGCGATCAATGATGCGCCCGCAAACCGGCGCGAACACCGCCGTCGACACGAAATAGACGCCGACAACGCTGCCCGCCACCTTGAAATCGCCAAGCGATTCGCGCATGAACATGAGCATCGCCAACCCAATCATGCCGACCGGCATGCGCGACAGCAGGGCGATGAACACCATCGCGGTGACGTCGGGCAGCGCGAAAAATGCACGGTAAGGGCTGAGGAGCGATGCCAGCAGGCGCGTGCCAGGACGCGTCATGTAAGGTGTAATTTCAACGCAAGACTTAAGCGGTTAAGCGGCAGGTTTTTCGATTACCGCCAGCGTCAGGCGCGAGATGCATACCAGCTTGTCGGCCGCATCGGTGATGCGGATTTCCCAGAGTTGCGTGCTTCTGCCGCGATGCAATGGTCGCGCGATACCGGTCACCCAGCCTTCGCGCACACTGCGGACGTGGTTGGCATTGATCTCCAGACCGACGACAAGGTACTTTGCAGGGTCGATGCACAGGTATGCGCCGGTGCTGCCGAGTGTTTCTGCGAGGGCAACCGAGGCACCGCCGTGCAGAACCCTGGTCATCGGTTGAATAGTGCGGTGGTCGACCGGCATACGTGCCGTAATGGTGTCGTCACCTATTTCAAGCATCTCGATGCCTAGCTGATCGACCAGGCTGCCTTTTACCGAATTGAGTTCCGCGATGGAGGGGCGGTGATGCCAGATTGCGTTGGAAGTCATGATGAATGTGCCGAAAGGGCTTTTATCATACCTTCGGTGCTGGCGTTGGCGCGGTAGTATGAAGATCGCCATTTGGCGCGGCTTGCAGGCCGAAAATACTTGAAAAAGCCCGCCAATGCTTGTGTTTCACGATCTTCTCCATGCAGCCCGGGTAAAGCGCTGTTTTGTCCGGGACCGTATGATCGTTCAACGATTTCCCGCTATACGCTGCGCTTCCTCCATGCTTCAGTGCCGATGGTCGGACTTGTGTAGCCTGACTTCGCGATTGCTTAACCACCCGCTGGCGCATTACCCAGCCGTTTCACAGTGCCAGAACCAGCCACCGACTGTGTGACTCTCGCATCACCGAAATAGACCACATCGCCCGACCCGGCCACGCTGATGGTCAGTGTTTCCTTTGCCCATACCTTGGCGTCACCGGAGCCGGCAACGCTGACCTTCACATTGTTGGCCGCCAGTTTCTCGATTTTAACGTTGCCCGAACCGGCAATCTTGGCTTCCACCGTGTTGGCCTTGCCCCCGGCAGAAAAATCACCGCTCCCTGCGATCGACAACGTCAGCGTATCTGCATCTAACGCGGCAATGCGTATATCGCCAGAGCCGGCAACGCTGGTTTTCAACTTTGCCACTTGAAGCTTTGCTGCATACACATCACCCGATCCTGCGACTGCGAGACTATCGAGTGTTTTGACGTTGATCGTTAGCTTGAGCGTTTTGGTGCTCACCGACATGTTGCGATCCTTAAAGCGGATTTTGAGTTTCCCGTCATCCACCACGGTTTCAATCAGCGGCAAAATGTTGTCGTCAGTTTCGATGCGGATACCTTCAATGCCACTCTGGATGATTTCCACTTTGGCCGGCACGCCGAGTGAAATGCCGGTGAAGCCGCTGACGGCGCGTGACTCGGTTTTGATGTTGCCGGAGCCGGATACCTTGGTCCCCCAACTCCAATCCCAGGCGATGGCGGGGGTTGCGGAAAAACCAAGCGACATGACGACGAACAGTGTCGGGAAAAACCGGGCAAACCGTTTGAAACACAGCATGGATGTTCTCCGAAAAAAGTGAGGTACAAGCGTCAGACGCGCCTGGCTCGCGTTTCGGATTTGGACGCTGAATTATTTTTTGCCGAGATTGCCCTTGATTTCCAGCGCAATCGCCAGCGCACCCTCAAGACTGTCATCGCAGACAGTCACATGTCCCATCTTGCGCCCCGCGCGGGCCTGGCGTTTGCCGTAGAGATGCAGATGGGCACCCGGGTGCGTCAAGACAGCACGCCAATCCGGCGCGGTTTCATTGACGGCACCCTGCCAGACATCGCCGAGGATGTTCAGCATCACCGCCGGCGTGTGCTGGAAAACATCGCCCAGCGGCAACCCACACAGGACCCGCACCTGTTGTTCAAACTGCGAGGTGCGGCAGGCATCGATCGTGTAGTGCCCGCTGTTGTGCGGACGCGGCGCGATCTCGTTGATGAGCAGTT